>JBAXBI010000106.1:0-5263 GCA_037142055.1 Candidatus Omnitrophota bacterium
CCCTACCGCAATTTATTCCTTTCGGTAACTTTTGGTATTGTACTCTTTAGCATTATTGTTCAGGGTCTTACGATTGAACCTTTCTTAAGAAAATTAAAGCTCCAAAAATAGGATGCTTAAGTTGACATTTATCACAATATCCTTTAATATTACGCTCTCTTATCAGATAATATCATTTATAATTTAAGATACATTTTTTCTTAAAAATACACATGCCATCTTTCTTCTTCTATCTGTTTGCAGCTGTCTTAATTTTTGCAAGTCTCTGTCTTATTCTTGCGAAAAACCCCCTATACAATGTTCTATCATTAGTCGTCGCTATTTTCTCTCTAGCTTCCCTTTTTATCCTTTTAGAAGCATTCTTTGTAGGCGTTATACTTTTATTAGTCTATGCGGGAGCTGTCCTTGTATTCTTCCTGTTTGTGGTCATGTTTTTAAGTCTTCACGCTTCTCCTGCACTGACCGCTCAACAAAACCGTTTACGTTTACTGGGAAGTTTCTCAGGAGCCATGTTTATTTTATCGTTCTATTTAGCTATTAAAAGTTTCATTGAAGTTCATGCCATGGGACCATCTTCCATTCGTGGGACAGTTGAAAACATTGGACAAGTTCTTTTCACTGAATATCTTCTTCCCTTTGAATTAACATCGCTTCTTTTGCTGATTGCAGTTTTTGGAATTGTATCCTTAGCTAAGGGAACGCTAAGTGAAACTTCCGAGGTGAACGTCTAATGGTCACATTAGGGCATTATCTAATCTTAAGCGGCATTATTTTCTCAATCGGAATTACAGGAGTTATTTCAAGCCGCAATGTGCTAAAGATTCTTCTTTCTCTAGAACTTCTCTTAGCGGCCTCAAATCTTTCCTTTGTGGCGTTCTCCAAATTTAATGGTGATTATGCGGGACAGTTAATTGTCTTTTTCGTTATTCTTGTTGCGGCAGCTGAAGTGGCGATCGGCCTTGCCATTATCGTATTAATGTATCGTCGTTTATCTAGCATCCAAGCGGACGAATTAAAGGAATTGAAATGGTAAATCCCCTTCTTCCTTGGATAGCTTTCTTTTCTCCTTTAGCGGCATGTCTTCTTATTACCCTTTTCACCCTGCGCTCTAAAAGCTCTAGCGCCTTACTTGCAATATTAGGAATTCTAACCTCCTTTATTTGTACCCTCTTAATGGCTATTGCAATATTCTCCTCTCATCCAGCCTTGGAATTTCAACAGTCCATGCCTTGGATCCAGTTCGATGCTTTAACGATTAACTTTGGTGTTCTTGTTAATCCTTTAGCCATCATGATGCTCTTAGTTGTCACCGGCGTTGGAAGTGCCATCTTTATCTACTCTAAAGGGTATATGGCCGATGACACCAGCGCTTCTCGCTTCTTTGCTTTTCTTAGTCTCTTTGCCTTCTCTATGATAGGCATTGTCCTTTCTAATAATTTTATTCAATTGTTTATCTTCTGGGAATTAGTGGGGGTAAGTTCCTATCTGCTTATTAGTTTCTGGTACGAGAAGAAATCCGCAGCTGATGCGGGCGTCAAGGCGTTCATGGTTAATCGTTTTGCTGATTTTGGTTTCTTAAGCGGCATCCTTTTATTATGGAGCGTCTCTGATGTTGGCCACGGCCGAAGCTTTGCCTTTACCGATTTAGCTCAAAGCATAGGTCATATCGATCCTGCCCTTCTTGGAGTAATTGGTCTTTTAGTCTTTTGTGGAGTCGTTGGAAAATCAGCTCAAGTCCCCTTACATGTTTGGCTTCCCGATGCTATGGAAGGGCCAACGCCTGTTAGCGCTTTAATTCATGCCGCTACCATGGTGGCTGCTGGTATTTATCTTTTAGCTCGAACCTTCTTTATTTTTGAATCCTTAACCGACGTTCTCTATATCATTGCCTGTGTCGGCGTCGTCACCGCATTAATGGCCGCTACCTTGGCGATCGTTGAAGATGACATCAAAAGAATCCTAGCCTATTCAACCCTTAGCCAATTAGGTTACATGGTTATGGCCTTAGGTTTAGGTGGCCCACTGCAAGGCATGTATCACCTAACCACTCATGCTTTCTTTAAGGCTCTCTTGTTCTTGGGAGCTGGTAGTGTGATTTACGCTCTTCATCATGAACAAAACATTTGGAAGATGCAGGGATTGCTCAAGAAACTTCCTATTACCGGTATAACCTTTTTGATTGGTACACTGGCCCTGTGCGGCATCTTTCCTTTAAGCGGATTTTGGAGTAAGGATGAAATTTTAAGTCTTGCAGCCGATCGTAACGTTGTCCTTTATTGGATTGCGACTCTCACTGGTGGATTAACAGCTTTTTATATGGGACGATTGTTCTGGATTGCCTTCTGGAGTAAACCTGCCATCGAGAAACATGGACATGAAACTCATGAATCCCCAGCTGTTATGACAATGCCCTTAGTCTTTTTAGCTATTCTCTCCGTCATTGGTGGATTTATTGGCATTCCTCATTTCCTCTACCCTGAAAGTGAACACCTTACGCTTAATATAACGGTTGCCCTTACATCTTCCATCATTGCTCTTTTAGGTCTTGGTCTTTCTTATATGATTTATAGCCGACGCCCCAGCCGTGAACCATTAGAAAAGAAACTTGGCGTTATTTATACCCTTCTAAAGAATAAATACTACTTCGATGCCCTTTATAGCTGGTATGTCAATTCTCTCCAACAAGGTTTTGCCAAACTTCTTTCCTGGTTTGAAAAGATATTCATTGTTAACTTAGGTGTTCATGGAATAACACATACAGCTAAAACCATCGGAAACACTTTGCGCCGTCTGCAAACTGGATTGGTTCAATTCTACGCCTCCATCTTTGTTCTGGGAGCTGTTTTCCTATTTATTGCATTGGTAAGAAATTTATGATGATCCCTTGCCCCCTTTCTCTGATCCTTTTATTTCCGACCTTAGGAATGATTTCTATTTTCTTTGTGCCGTCTAAAAATTCATCTTTAATTCGTCGCATTGCAACAACCGCCCTTTTGCTGCCGTTTCTTTTATCCATCTGGGTCTTTACCTCTTATAATCACATCGCTGGTGGTTTTCAATTTGTTGAAAATATTCCCTGGGTCGTGCCTTTTGGCATTTCCTATCACCTAGGTGTTGATGGCATTAATTCTCTCCTTGCCCTTCTTGTCGGGCTTGGTTCTTTTACAGCTTGCCTTGCCTCTGCCTCCATTAAGGATAGGATCAAAGAATATTACATCTTTCTCCTTTTGACCGTCATTGGAACCTATGGCGCCTTTCTTTCGCTCGATATTTTCTTCTTTTACTTCTTACATGAAATTGCAACGGTCCCTGTATTTCTTCTTATTGGTATTTGGGGTTCTAAGTACCGTGACTACGCCGCTATGAAGCTCACTCTTTATCTTACAGCAGGAGCATCACTGGCTCTGATTGGTTTGATCGCTCTTTATAATGCAACTGGATTACAAACTTTTGATCTGGTACAAATCCAACAGCATTTGATTAATCATCCTATTCCCGTTGCCGTCCAAAATTGGATCTTTCCTCTCATTACGGTAGGCTTTGGGATCACCTTAACCCTTTGGCCTTTTCATACCTGGGCACCAGTGGGATATGCAGAAGCACCAACCGCCATCAGCATGTTGCATGCGGGCGTTCTTAAGAAGCTAGGCGCCTATGCTATCATTCGTTTTGCTATTTCATTAATGCCTGAAGCTGCCCATACCTGGATGCCTATCGTAGCGGGATTGGCCGTTGTTAACATTCTCTTTTGTGGACTCGTCGCATTAACCCAACGCGATCTAAAATACATTTTAGGTTATTCTAGCTGCAGCCATATGGGGTATATTCTCTTGGGTCTTGCATGTCTTAATGTGATTGGCTTAAATGGTGTGGTGTTTCTTATGTTTGCCCACGGGGTTATGGCAACACTCGCCTTCGCATTAACTGGATTCGTCACAGACCAAACCAATACTCGCAATTTAGATGAATTAGGCGGCTTAGGTAAACGTCTTCCCTTTATCGGAGTCTGTTTTAGCATGGCCGCTCTCGCCTCCGCCGGGGTTCCTGGATTCGGTAATTTCGTTTCAGAAATCATGGTTCTTTTAGGCGCATGGGATCAATACTGTTTATATACCGTGCTTGCCATTCTAGGAATTGTCATCACAGCCATTTATATGTTAAAGGTTATTCGTTTAGGGTTTCATGGTCCTCTTAATCCAAGGTTGCCTTCAGTGTTGGATGCACAAACACCTTTAGCAAAACTTCCATTTGTATTGTTACTTGCAGCATTAATTATTGTTGGATGTTTTCCAACGACTATATTAAAACACATTGACTCGGGAACAAAACCGATAGCCGAGAGGATCCGTTAGAAGGATATGTTTCCCACGATTAACTGGAACTTAATTTCATTAGAACTTCTAACCGTAACCATACTTGTTGGATTGGTTATTATTGATATTCTCCAAGCTAAAGATGAAAAGAAAGATTGGCTAGGTACCTTTAGTTTTATCGGTCTCTTTGGATTAATTATCTTCTGGTTAACGCAATACGGTGCCTCAGGAACGACTTTTGGCGGGATGTTTGTACTGGATTCTCTTGCCTGGTTCTTTAAAGGCATCTTCTTGATTGCCATGGTCTTTGTTCTTGCTATGACGCAAGAGTCTTTTAAGACTATGGGAAGCCGTAAAAATGAATTCTACCTCCTTCTATGGCTGTCCCTACTTGGAATGTTCTTTGTGGCCTCTTCCGTGGATTTTCTACTCATGTTTATCTCAATTGAAATCCTAACAATCTCTTTATATGTGATGACGGCTTATCTTAAAAGTGATCGACATTCACTAGAGGCAGGGATGAAATATTTAATTCTAGGAGCCCTCTCTTCTGGGTTCTTCCTCTATGGTATCAGCTTTCTTTATGGAGCAACCCACTCAACAAACTTTGAAGTCATTCAAGGGTATGTGAACACGCACGTCATGACCTTCATGAGCGCATTCGCTCTTGTGCTTATCCTTGCTGCCGTTGGTTTTAAAGTAGGTGCCGTTCCTTTTAGTTTATGGATTCCGGATGTCTACCAAGGAGCTCCGACTCCCGTTACAGCCCTTTTATCCATTGGATCAAAGGCTGCAGGATTCATCTTTCTTATCCGACTGCTCTTTGGTGTTTTCGCCTCTTGGCATGGTCATTTAACCCTGGCGCTCGCCATCCTTGCCGCAATCACGATGTGTTACGGCAATCTAGCTGCCATGTTTCAAACCAATATCAAAAGATTGCTTGGTTACTC
>JBAXBI010000107.1:0-5230 GCA_037142055.1 Candidatus Omnitrophota bacterium
AACATGTTCTGAACAATTCCTTAGAACACCTTCTAACCCACAGCCGTATTCAATAGTTTGAATCTCTTTTGCATACCGAGGAGAAACTGTCGTAACAGCATCGGAAAAAATAATCCCACCTTTAAGGATATTAATTTGATTATAAAACTCCAACCCCTGCGTATGAAACAGATCGCCATCCACACCTAGAATCGAATACTGATTCTTTGGAAAAACTCCTTGATACGCCAAATTATGAACAGTCAAAACAGATTTAATATTCTTAAAGAAAGGATCTTTTTGATATTTAGTCTTAAGTAAAATAGGCACCAAAGCAGTCTGCCAGTCATGACAATGGATAATGTCTGGCTTATAATGAATATCTTTTAAAACCTTAAGACTTTGATGACAAAAATAAGAAAAGCGCTCTAAATTATCTCGATAATCCCCATTAACATCTCCATAAAGCCCATCACGACCAAAATAATTCCTATGCTCAATAAAATGAACTTCTATATTCTGACCTATACGAACAATGGGAGAAGGAATATGAGAACTCGACGCTGCATAACGAGGCGTAATGATAAGTATTTCATGCCCTAAGGATTCTAATGCAACAGGTAAAGCCCCACAAACATCAGCCAAGCCTCCTGTTTTTGCAAATGGAACCACCTCAGAGGCAAAAAAAACTATTTTCATAATTTTACCCCTTTGCTTTGAGCCGCTCCATCTATAGCAGGCATCTCCAACCAGTTAAGCCCAACTTTAACTGAAGCTAAAAGAGGGACATCCAACTTCATCGCATTCTCCATTTCATGGCGAACCAAATCCACCATGATATCCACCTCTTCCTGAGGGACATTAAAGACTAATTCATCATGGACCGTCATTATCATAATCGAAGATAATTTCTCCTTTATCATCCGACAGCTGACATTAACCATAGCCAACTTAATCAAATCTGCAGCCGTTCCTTGCATAGGAGCATTAATGGCCTGCCGCTCAGCAAATTGACGCAAAGCCATATTTCGATTATTAATATCTGGCAAATAACGACGACGATTAAACAAGGTTGTCACATACCCTAGATCTCTTGCTTTTTGCACTTGACCATCAAGAAACCCATGAACCTTAGGATATCGTAAAAAATATTTATCAATAAAGTCCTGCGCCTGGGCAATAGACACATCCAAATCTTTCGCTAAACCAAAAGAACTCATCCCATAAATAATTCCAAAATTAATCCTTTTTGCCGCATAACGCATAGATTCATCTACTTTATCCTCAGGCACTTCAAACATCAAGGAAGCAGTATAGCGGTGAATATCTCCCGTCCCTTTGAATGCTTCTTTTAGATTCCAATCATCCGCTAAGTGAGCCAAAATACGTATCTCAATCTGAGAATAATCTGCAGATAGCAACACATCCCCTTTTGAATACGGCACAAACGCTTTGCGGATACGTTTGCCAAAATCTGTGCGAACTGGAATGTTTTGTAAATTAGGATTATTGGAACTTAACCGTCCCGTTTCTGCACCTGTTTGATTAAAACTTGCATGAAGCCGATTGTCTTGATCAACCAAAGCAGGTAACGCATCAATATAGGTGGATTTTAATTTAGCAATTTGCCGATATTCTAAAATCAACGCCGGCAAAGGATGCTTAGACGCTAACTTAGACAATACCTCTTCATCAGTAGAAAATCCAGTCTTTGTCTTCTTAACAACAGGAAGCTTAAGCTTCTCAAATAAAATTTTACTCAATTGTTTAGGCGAATTAAGATTAAATTCTTCACCGGCATTCTTATATAAAGCCCCTATCATCTCGGTGATTTTATTCTGACATTCTACGGACAATTCTTTAAGAATCTCAACATCCAATTGAACCCCATTCTTTTCCATATGAAAAAGCACGACATTCAAAGGCATCTCTACATCATAAAACAATGATTCCACCTGTTGCTCTTTCATAAGTTCTTTTTGAATGTGATACAACTCTTCCATACCTTGATCAGTCGCCCTCAAAGATGGCATATGGTACTTCCCCCCACCTCCTGCCAATAAATAATCTGCAAGATAGACATCAAAGACCTTATCCTTTAAATCCTCGTTGCTAAACTGACCCGTTTTACGTAAAGATTTTAAATCATAAACAATATGAATATTTTTACCACCCTCATTAACTTTTACCCATGTTTTTAACTCTCCGGAAAATTCAATCTGCGCCTCGCCTTGCGCATACTCTAATGCAAACTTACGAAATTCCAATTCATTAAATAAAGCATACAACTTCTCACGGTCAGGCTCTTGTACAATAAGACTATCTAAAGAAATATCTAACGGAACGAAATGATCTAATATAGCCAACTCTTTGCTCAAATAGGCCTTCTCTTTTCCAGCAATTAGTTTCTCCTGAGCTTTCAAGGGCTTTATTTCATCGATATGTCGATAAATTTCATCTATTGAAGAAAACTGCTCAAGTAGTTTACAGGCTGTTACATCGCCTATCCCTTCAACACCAGGGATGTTATCAGAGGAATCACCAGCTAAAGCAATATAATCCGTAATTTGCAGAGGATTCACACCAAATTTCTCTACCACATCAGAGGTATCAATAATTTTCTCTTGGCGTGGGCTATATACTTTCACATGTGTATCAACTAATTGACACATATCTTTATCATCGGTTGCAATGAATACATCAACTCCTTTACCCGCTAAACGCTTAGCAATCGTGGCCATCACATCATCAGCCTCATATCCTTCCAGTTCAAAAATCGGAAAACGATACGCCTCAATAACCTGACGGATAATCATTATTTGTCTAACTAGATCATCTGGCATTGCTTGCCGTTGGATTTTATAATCAGCATATTTTGTTTGCCGATGCGTCTTTTTCCCGACATCAAAACACACCGCAATATGGGTTGGATGACAATCCTTAAGCAACTTACGAAGAATATTACAAAAGCCTAATACCGCATTAGTTGGCTGACCTTTAGAATTGGCCAGAGCTTTAACTGCATAAAAAGCTCGGTAGCATAATCCGTGGGCATCAATTAAAAAAACACTTTGATTAGACATGAAGAAAGTTAATTCCAATTATTGATTTGCTGTTTCAATCTCAAATAAGCATCTTTTTAGATCTAATAATTTGTGGATTCCCTGGGGCTTACCGATCAATCCGATCCAACGCCCGCTCAATAGAAACCGCACGAGCATTATTAGATTTCGGCTTAGAAACATTAGGCGTACTTTGACGACTTAATTGGTCCACCGATCGGCTAATCAACACTTGACGTTCTAAAAGTTGACTGTTATGGATATTATCCAAAGTCTTTTGTGCTTTAATTACCCATGGGTCGTTATGTTTTGATAATTTAATTCTCTTATTAAAATAATAGACAGCTTTCTGAATATTCCCCTGATTCCAATATAAACTACCCAAATTAGAATAAGCAGGTAAGAAATGCCAATCCACCTTGATAGCCGTTAAATACTTCTTTTCAGCTTCCTGCGACATCCCTGACTCTTCATAAAGAACCCCTAAATAATTAAGCGCATCCGTTTGATTAGGTTTAAGCGCTAAAGCACTTTGATAAGCATTCATGGCTTCAGACAAATCTCCATTCTGCCAAGCGCTATAACCCTTTTGCATAAATTCACTTACCTTAGGGTTTTGCTGCCAAAGCCAACCTATATTGACTAAACATACCAAAGATAAAAAGAACATTTTTAAACTTCTCATCTCTAGTCTCCTAATAATTCTTCTTCATGGCCTATAACACAAACACGTTCAGCAATAGATCTTGATAATTGCTCCTCATGAGAAGATGCGTTAAATAATACTGTGCCGACAATAAAATCACCTTGAGCATAAATCTTCTTAAAAATATTAACAGGACCATCAAACTTTAAGAACTCTCTTCCCCCATTGGGTAATTTTGTAACCCCCATACAAAACCCATCCAAAACTTTAAACCCAAAACGAGAAGGATTCAACGGCAGACCTCCTTGAAAATAACTATCTTCAATTTTTTGATAACCACTTTCTTGTTCGACCAAACGCCAATCTAATGGCATAGAATCCGTAACAATCATTTGGACACCAATAACCTTACCACTTTGAAGCTTCACAGCCTTGACTTCATTGTCCCCTAAAATTTCTTCAATAGCATTATCAGTCATGACCCGTAGGCCTTTACCTTCAAGAACTTGTTTAAGTAAGGTTCCCGTTTCCTCATCTAAAACTTCATTTAATAAAGTAGGTTGGGAAGATACAACAATCACTTCCTTGCCTGTCCCATGTAAAGCGCAGGCCATATTCAACCCATGAATATTAGTGACTGCTACTAATACAGTATCCATAAAAGGCAAATACTTAATTAGGCCCTTTACGGAGGTCAAAAGCGCACAATCAAAAACACCTTTTTTCTGACGACCTTTAAAAGGAGGCGACATCAAGCATCCTAAATCCGTAATCATCAAGTGGTCATAACTAATTTGTACTTTGTTCTCCGTAGTTACATATTTACGTTTCAAACTAATGCGTAAGAGTTTTTCATTAGCAACCACATCAACACGATGCTGACTAAAAAAATCCTCCGCTAAAGAATGCGTTTGAGCTTCTTTAATTTGACCTGCAACCAACGCTGGCAGAGCTAAACGGTCATACGGTAGGAGGCTTTCAGTACAAAATAATGTAATGCTCGACTCTGCATCGTCTTTTCTAATATCCTCAATAGCCTTCGCAACAGCTAATGAATTCCCAACAATAAGAATTTTACTCATAAATTATGCTTAAACGCCTCCAGTACATTTTTCATTAACATAACAGATGTCACAGGCCCAACCCCGCCTGGGACCGGCGTAATAAACGAAGCTCTTTCTTTACAAGAATCAAAATCCACATCCCCAACAGTCTTTCCATTATCATCATTAATACCAACATCAATGACAATAGCTCCCGGCTGAAGCCATGATCCTTGAACAAAACGTTTTCTCCCTAAAGCCGCCACCACAACATCGGCCCTATGCACATGCTCTTCGATATCTTCAGTCTTGGAATGACAAATGGTAACTGTCATATCTTCTTTAAGCAAAAGAAGCCCTAAAGGTTTTCCAACAATATCACTTCGCCCAATAATAACCGCCTGCTTACCCTTTAAAGAGACATCGGAAGACTTAAGCAACGTCAGCGCGGCCGCTGCTGTACAAGGAATAAGACTTTTCTTACCTAAGAGCAGACGTCC
>JBAXBI010000108.1:0-5207 GCA_037142055.1 Candidatus Omnitrophota bacterium
TTGCTATCATCGCTAAATTTGCTTGGGTATCATTCCAAACCTGAATTCTTGATGGCACATTAATTCTTTGAGCTAAAAACATGCCCCTAAGAAACCGAGGGGTTTCAACTTCATCTACGTCCCACCCCTTCTTATAAGGATCCGTATAAGAAATTCTTAAATTATCCTCAGATAAAGAACGGTAAAGTTGCCTTGCGATATCGACGGTTATGGCCCTGGCACTTAAATGATTTTCACGGGCAAAATTCTTAATCAAATCGTGCGTTTGTTGAATCCATCCTCTATAAGGCAATTGATCTTTCATGGCAATAGTGCGGTACCCCAAACTAGATTGATTGGCCACAATCCAAACTACATCTTCTTCTTTTTCTCTATCTAATCTAATCAATACTTGTCCAATCGTACCTCTTAAGGGAAAACTTAAATCTTGTTTAGTTATAATCAATGATTTTAAATCTGAATATTTAGCTATTCCATCTCTATAAGCTTGAGAATTAATATCAGAGGAGAAAGGAAACACCTGTATAGGAATCCTCTCCCCAACTTGTTCCTCAACAGAAAATCGCAAAGGGATTCTCCCGGAAGGAGTATCTAAAAAAGCATCTGTTGAATTTTCGAGAAATTGCTTTAATTGAAGAAACCTCTCCTGGCGTGACAACATTGCTTCATTTTCACTTTTTTTCTCTTGATTAGCAGCATCAAATAACACTGTAAAGGTTACTTTACCTCCTGTGCTTTCAACCCGTATTGTCCCTGCCGCTCGTTCAATATCACGTTTGGCTAAGTACAAGCCGTCGCCTCTTCCGCCAAGTTCGCCTTTTTCTGATTCCTTTCCTCTAGATAAACCCACAACCCATAATAAATCTTCATCCTTCTTTGGGATATCAGCATCCGTTGCCTCCTCCCACTTACCGGAGAGATATAAATCAAACAACTGATCTTCTTTACCATTATCAACGGCTAAAACTCTTTTTATTCCACCAACCTTTGTCCTGAAAAACTTTCTATCCTTTGCAAATGCTTTTAACCTATCCCTTAAGAGTTCATACTTAATCTCGCCCTCATTCGATATACTAATCCCGACCTTCGATCCTTCTTTAAAGAACCGAACATCAATAAGCCCTTGCTTTTGCTCATCTAATGCATTCGTTAGGATATCCGACAGGCTCTGGTGTATCGGCTGCAGCATATCAACTCTGGCCATCAAAGGCTTATCTACTCCAGTCACATTTAGCCGAGGTTTTACTTCTGCATTAAACTTAACAAGTGAAACCAAATCAACAGTAGGATTCTTACTACTGGTTAAACTTGTAGTATAAAAACCTTTTCCATCTGGCTTAATATCAAAGCGATGAATAATAAATTTAGCATCTTGAGCTGCCGTACCAAAGGGAGCTTGAGCCCCTGCCAGGTCACTCAAAGATTTTAGTGAATATCGGTTTATTTCAGAACTTGATAATGAGTGATAATGATATAAAAACTCTTTTAAATACCCTAGCTGAGTTGAAGTAGGGCTTTGTAATAATAAAGCTTTTAGAGATCCAATAGTCCTTAGATACTCCTGCATCTTTTTATCAACCATACTATTTATTAAAGGTTGCTCAATAACAGAAAATGCAAGCCCGGTTAACAAACGAGGATTGTTAACAGCTAAAACTTTAAGTGTATCAAATTGTGTTGTAAACCATTTTGCTAAATTACTATAAATGGATTGTCCTTGCCAAGCAGTGTCAATCGTTATGTCCGACAATTCAATTGTTAAAGGATTTGAAGAATCGATAGTTAAGTAAAAAACTCCCACCTTTTGATCAGAGGCATCTTTGATTAAGAATTCATAAATACCATCAATAAAATAAGGTTGGCTATGAATAATTACCTTTCCCTTTTTAGTCTCCAATTCCAAACCATTTAACAAGGTTAATTGTTTTGGTAAATTTTGTGGACTTTTCATCGCCTGATCTGCTGTCACCTGTCCTGATGTATTAGTTACCATTGCCAGACTAAACTCACTGCCATCAAGTTCAACAATAACTGCAGAACCTTTAAATTTTCCTACCTTCTCTTTATCTGGCCCGTTATAGACTGTACCATGAAACTCCTTAACGTCATAAACCCCAACCGCATTCCATGGTTCATAAACAATAGACTTCCCATGGGAAATAATTTCAATCCCATTAGTACTAGATATTAGCCCTAAGGCCTCCCCAACACCCGGACTACCTTGCCTTTGCACAAAATTACCATTTTCTTTAACTTTAATTATCCAATCAGAATCTGGACTGTTATAAAAAGAAAAACCTTTCTCACCCGCATCAACAGAAGCTAGATAAACCCTTGCCCCATCTCGAACTACAATTAATGCACCCAAAGAACCTGAAGCGTGTTGTGAAATGTTTTCTCCTAACCGATCTGCCGCTACCCAAAGGGACCTTTTAGGATTAACGGGCCTATTGCTAATACCCATTAACTCCATTGCCTTAGTAAATTCTTGCCTTGAACCAAAGATAACAAAAACTTTTTTTCCTTTTATGGATTCAGGGTTTCCGTCAAATACCGCAACACCTAGATCGTTCAACCCTTTCAACGGTCTAATCGTCTCAACTCCATTCCAAACTCCATATTGATTAACGATTTCCCACACCTTTGGGATCAAAGACTTAAATATTCTCTTACCGTCATCCCCCCAATAATTGAAATTTTCTATTCCTAATAATCTTTCACCCACAAGGGCCAAAGATCCTACCCCTTGTGAAAACATCGCCATATCCGTGATTGTTCGATTCTTTCCTCCTTTTTGCGTTTTCACTTTCTTTACAACAAATCTCATCGGAGAATTAATAGGATCTACTTCCACAGCAGTCGGAAACGCCTTCATAAATGCTTCTCTGGCATCCTGTAAGCCTCCAAGATTACTCCCTAATGATTCAGCTTTTTTATCGCCTACTATAACTACAGGCAATCCACCCTTAATAGAGGCTAAAAGTTCTTCATATTCACTGTCCCTAATTAAAGAATTTATAGTTGTTTGCATTGGCACACCATCTTTAGCCATTAAAATGGCAGAACGTACTTTTAAATTCTCATCATTACGAATAATAACTTCATTATTTTTTGCATAAACACCCTTTGGCTTGACTTCTGAAAGTAATTTTTGAATAATTACACCTGGAGATAACTTTATTGATTTAGGCCCTTGAGAAACCCCATCATACAAAACATTCCCTTGTCTATCTGCAAACTCTCCTTGTCTATTATTTAAATGATTAGATATAAATCTTTTTAATCCATCAAGAGTTTTAAATTGCATCGTTGGAAGTGTATAAAGCATATACTTTAAGACAGCTAATACGTTTTTCTCTGGAAAATCAAGAACCACACCGATTTGCCTATCATAAATGGTTTCTAAATAATCCTGATTGACCAAACTAGCGGAAAAATAATATTCGTCCTTATGTTCATTAGGTCTCATCAACTTCTTTATGCCAGACATCTTGACCGTATAAGTAAATTCTCTAGGATTGTGATTTTCTATGTTCGTGGTTTTCCATACTTGATTAAGCATTACCGGATTTGTAGTAGAACTCCTAGGCTTTGATGCTTCAAATCTAAAGAAAACCGGACCATCTCCTTGTTCTTGATCTTTTAAAAAAGCACGAAGACCTTTTGTTCCTGCTAGACCACTATAAATAAATCGAAGATCACCCAATCCTGCACGAACACGTAACTTCCCCATATTCGTTTGAGAAATAAATTGCTCAACCGTAATCTCACCTTGCTTTGCTACATGTCCATCAACAACAACCAACTTCTCCCCCCCAATTAAACAATTCAATGGCCCGTTATCAGGAATCTCCCTTTGGAATGCCTCCGATATCAATTGCCTTGTTGGTTCATCATCTATTTTTTCAATAATATTCGTCCCCTCTTTAGCAATGTCGACAAAGGTTTTAAGCAAAGCAGTTGACAATCCATTGCGACGTAAATCTCGACCACCTGCTTTTCTAAAATCCAACGCCATCGAAATATACACTCCTTCATCATAAATCATAAGAGACATGACATGATTATCGACACCTTTACCTTTAAGAAATACTCTCACCCAATTATGCCCAGGTTGATATAGCTGAGCTTGAAGAGTAAACACTTCCCCATCGTTCCCCCTGATAACATTACGACTTGATTCATTAAATTTGCCTAC
Source organism: Candidatus Omnitrophota bacterium (assembly GCA_037142055.1). Taxonomy (GTDB): domain Bacteria; phylum Omnitrophota; class Gorgyraeia; order Zapsychrales; family Fredricksoniimonadaceae; genus JACQCF01. The sequence continues at coordinate 4,199 of JBAXBI010000108.1, forward strand.
ATACTCTTGAGCAACCATAGCAAGATCTTGGCTTGATTTATGAACAGCCACTGCCTTAACAACAGTTTCTTCTGCTCTGCTTCTTTGCATTCGCCCCATCAAAAAATCCATATTAATTGGATCAACAATAACCATTGTTGTTGAGGAGGTTACGATAAAATTATTGTATTCGACCTGTCCTGTAAAAATATTCCTGCGCTGATCGGATAAACCATCTGTCTTAGCATCAATCCAACTTAACAATTCTTCTGCTTGAAGCACTAAAAGTTTTCCTACTTGATAGTTATCCAAAAACCACTGTTCGTTAAACTCTTCTCCCTGTACCCAATCCATTAATATTCCTTCATTAGGAAAACCAGGAGCATCTGATACTAAACCCTCTGCCACCTCATGCATATTAACAACAGCCTCAGGTCTTTCTTGACGCATTACTCGAACTAAACGAACCAACTCATCTAAATGTTCTTTTTTAACACCAGGAATCTTATTAAAGACCTTAATCGCCGTATTCCCATCCCATGACAGATAAACAACCCCCTGAGAGCCAGTATCATTTTGTAAAAGATATTTCTGTCCTTTATACAAAATCTGATTGGGAGTAACTACCTTCCTCTCACTAGGTTCCACATTTACGGCAATTTTTAAACTATCGGTTGGCAATGAAGCAGGATCTACCTCATGAACTGTAGTCATGGCCTGATTTGGATTAATATTTAACCCCCCAGCAAAATACTTCCTTGGAGATGCTTGGTTGGTGATTGGATCAGGCTCTTCTTTGATGTAGTTATATACTCCCTTCTTGAAGGCTTGGAGGTAGCGTTGGTAGATAGCTTCAACGTCGCTCTTTGTCGTTCCCGAATGTTTTAATCGGGAACCTAGTTCACTAGTGCCTGGATCCCCGACTAAAACATTCGGGGATGACAAACCTATAACCTTATTTTTCCCCGCATACACCTGTGCTAGGATACTATCCTTAATCTTCTTCTTGTACCACGTCGCAAGAATCAGC
>JBAXBI010000109.1:0-5189 GCA_037142055.1 Candidatus Omnitrophota bacterium
TTTGACACTGAAAAAGCGGCAGTTATGAACCGGAAATGGTTCCCGTTTTTTTTGAAAAAACCTAACTATTGATTATAATACTAACCAATACTAGAATGTTTCTATGAATAAAACACCCGCCAAGAACAATTTTTTGAACGACCAGGATCTAACTTCCTTGGCCGAACTCCCTTCCGAAGACATCTGGATCGAAAACGCCCGCACAAAAAGCACGGAGACCGCTCGATACTACAAAACCGACCTTGAACAATTTAAGAAATACTTTGGTATCAAAACCCCTGACGAGTACCGCAAGATAACGGCCAAGCACATCACCCAATGGAAACTGGCCCTGCAGTATGGACCCAAATATAAGATGGGTATCTCTGCAACTAGAGGGGTAAATCCCCACAGGATTTCGATCAAGTCCTCTGTTTTCAATTAGATAGAACAAAAACTCTTGCCTGATTTAGGCCACTTCCAACTGTATCAATTTTGGGAGTGAAAAATTCAGTGAATTCTTAAGCGCATCATCAGAAAAGTCATATTCGCCCTGAAGGTTAACATGCTGCCATAGGACCACAGAGCCATTTTTAATGATGTTTACAATGCGCTCACGTTCAGCCGGATCTTTTGTCTTTGCAATCAAATCCGACAGGTACAGGTAATTCCAGCAGATAATGGCATTTTCGATTAACCGCTTACAGCTATCAGTCTTAAGCTGATCTTCCTTGGTACGTTGCTGAAATTCCTGATTGCTCCCGAAGAATACGGCCTTTGCAAATTTATGAATGCTTTCTGTCTTATTCAGTTGCTTCTCAATGGTCTGACGGAGTTCAACGTCATCGATGTATCTCAAAAGGAAAATCGTTTTTATAAGCTTGCCGAAGTTCTTTATGGCCCGGTAAAGAGGATGCTGACGGGAGTAATGGCTTAGGCGTTGAAATAATTGGGACGCCGTTGTGTGTTTGAGCCTTACCGTAGCCACAAGCCGCAGGATATTATCCCATTCAGCCTCGATGGAATTCAGATCAATTTTCATATCAGGGATTATTTTATATCCTAGATCCTTGAATGTTGAACGCGCCACAGTAGCAAACAGTCTTTGATCGCGAAAATCCCTGATTCTTGGCGCAAAAGAAATTCCCAAAAGGTGGGTAACGGCAAAGACTATTTCAGTATAGCCATGAGTGTCTGTTGAATGAATATCGCTTTTAACGACGTCATTTTGCATTAGGCCATCGATGACATAAGCGGCTTCCCGTTCAGCAGGGGAGATTACCGTTGAATAGAAAAGCTTATGTTGCTCATCATTAAAGGTATAGATGCTGACTCCTTCGCCTTTGCCAAAGTATTTACAAGAATGGTTGGCATGTAATGAATCAACGCCGATGCCGAATTTCTGACCATCGCTACTGGTATGGATTTTTGCAAGGTCTTTCAGAAAAACATGGGCGAGACTTAATTGGTCAACAACTTCAAGGATCTTATCATTAGCATTATTCAAGCCATCATTGCTGAAATACCAGTTAACAGTATTCTCAAGCGCATAGGCGCTGATACTATTGGAAATCCTGGCAATCTTACTGATCCCCAGGTTGCACCCAAGACCAATGATCCCGGCTATGATGGTTCTACTGTCTGGTCGGTTGCCATGCCCCTTGGTCTTCCAATGTTTTAAACTGTTAATAAATGGCGTGACCTTATTGACCGTTGAAAGAATTTCAAAAAGGGAGAAATACCTTTCATGAGGGAACAAGTCCATAACTGCGCCTGACGTTTCTTTGTCTTTGGCGGGTGGTGTATTCACAATGAGCTTGTTATCTGCCCCAATTCGCACAAACGGATTTTTTAAGTTCAAAATTCTTTTGTTGGTCACTTCCAACTGAATATTAATTATCGAGGAGATTTCCTTGATGACCTTATTGAAATCTTCAAACCCGATCAGTTCGGACTTCTCCAAAAGGCTCAGCCTATTTTCTTCCCAGGATTTCTTTGGGATAAGGTAGTGGTCAAAAGCTCTGTATTTGTAGGAATATAGCAAATTTAAGGCCCCTGATTTAATGCCGCCAGCGATCTCATGAAACAAAAAAACCTTGTATAAAGATACGCGTGGCTTTTTATCGTCGGCAAAAATTTTCATTACCTGGGCTTCATTCAAGAAATCCCTCGGGGCGTCTTTGCTGATAGTTCCATCCTTGATTTTATAGTAGTCAATAGCTTGAAGAATCTTCTTGTCAGAACTGTCTTGATCAAAACAAATGTGCTTGATGATCTCTGAGACGCGGTTTTGAAGCTTAATGGAGGCGTCTTCCAGGAAATCGTAATAACGGTCATCCTTGATACGTCCATAATCCGCTTCGAGTTTTGATATTTTATCTTCAATGGTTTCTTTGTTGGATTCAGGTTCTTTAAGGAACATCAATTGGATTGCCTGGACTTTCTGGGGGTCGGACAAGACATCATTGAAAATGACGTTCTTGATCTCTTGAAAGGAGATCTTGGTTATTGCAATTATTTCTTCGGTTACAACTTGTTTTTGATTACGGTTCTCGTAATAGTATTCTTGATGCTTTCTTAAAGCAGTGTTATGCGCGTTTTGGTTCGCGTGAATTAGGGCATCGATCAGCAAGTCATTAAGCGTATAGTACCGATGAATCAAAAAGCACAAAAGATGAAGATATCGGTTAATCCCTTTTTGTTTGAACATCTGGAAGGCTGAAGCCTTCATGACAAAGCCGGCATAGTATTGGATTGTTTGGATATCTAAATCAAGCTTGGTAATGACGGGGCATAATTGGTTATACAGTTTTTTCAGATAGATTAAGTCTTTGATATTCGTCTTAATGTGAACGGGGCGTAGGGAATGCGAATTCTTTTTGAGGGTTGTTACGTTATAGGCTGATGAATCGCGATCACTGCTGTGACTTTCTAGAAAACCATCCAGATTGTGCTTGTCTTCCTTGGTGATTAGCATTTCGAGGGATGACAAGATGTTGTCCTCGTATTTATTCAACGCTGTGGTGATTATCTCAGCTAAAACATAATAGCGCGGCACCTCAATTCTTTTCTCTTTTAGGAAATCAACTAGGGACAAGAGTATGGCTTCTGGCTTCATGTGCCTGGAGCAAAGGCCAGAGGCTTCTTTTAAGAGCATCCGTTTTGTCTCATCGGTAAACGGGGCACAGCCCAATAGATCAAGAACAATTTCTTGATGTCGTTCGAGAGTTGTTTCTTCGTATTGGGTAAAGTTAACTGATTCCGAGGGGATATTGAAATGCCCGCAGACAAAATCTATTTCGCTTTTGAGAAAGTCTTTGGCCCTGAAGAATTTATTCGTTGCTTTGAAATACCCATGCAGTAGGACGAAACAAATTTTGTTGGTACGTGTTCTAAGGGATGCAATGCGATCCTTGACTGTTTTTGATGGTCTAAAGAACTGTTTGCGTTCATCAGCGTTAAGGGTAGGGGGCGTGTCAAAGGAGTTAATTCCGGAAGGGGTAAGGATTTTGATGTTTGTTGACATAGGAGGTTCCTTTCTCTTAAATGAATTAGTGTATTTTTTTGACGATTATACCCAAAAGACCTGAAGATTATTATTTCGATATAAGTGTTCCGGACGAACCTTAGAATATTGTTTAGTGATAAATTTGCATAACTTATATATATATTGCATACTTTCAACAGGTGGGAGGGAATGCCAACACGTTAAAGGTATACGAATGTATAAAACGTCGAATGTAAGATCGATAGGACGCAGAATTATTGCGTCTTTTGTGCTTTTGGCATTTTTAATGACCGGAGTGGTATCTCCCGGTAGATATGCCTATGCACAGGAAGCTCTTGTTCTCCCGCCAGCGGGTGAGCGGTTAAGCTTAAGCCCCGCATTTATTCCCCCAGTCCTTAAAGGCATTAAGGTGGACGTTAATAGTCCGCTTCGCCTTGATTTCGTTCTCGATAAAGGGTCTCAACCGGATCCAATGATCAATTAAAAGCCGAGTCGACCCGGCTGATCAAGTATTTCCTCGCCTCACTCACCGTTCCTGAAAACGACCTCTGGGTCAACCTGTCACCCTATGAAAAGGATCGCATCATCCCGGACGCTTTTGGTTTGACCGAGATGGGGCGTGACCTTTTGGCGCAGGATTATATTCTTAAGCAAATTACGGCGTCGGTGATCTATCCAGAAGAAAAGACCGGCAAGGAATTCTGGGATAAGATTTACGCGGAAGCGCAGAAGCGTTATGGAACCACGGATGTTCCGGTGAATACGTTTAATAAGGTCTGGATTCTGCCGGAGAAGGCGACTGTTTACGAGAATAAAGGAACGGCGTTTGTGGTTGAGAGCAAGTTAAAGGTCATGCTGGAAGAGGATTATCTGGCATTGCAAAAGAACACCGAGGGCGCGGTTCAGAAAGAAAAAGCTTCTGAAACGAACAAGCTGGGTTCGGAAGTCGTACGGGAGATTGTTATCCCTATTCTTGAGAAAGAAGTCAACGAGGGAAAGAATTTCGCACAATTGCGGCAGGTCTATTATTCGTTGATTTTGGCGACATGGTACAAGCGGAAGATTCGCGAGAGTATTTTAAGCATGGCTTATGTGGATCAGAAGAAGATCGCTGGCGTCGATATTGACGACAAAGCGGCTAAGGACAAGATTTGGGCGCAGTATGTTGAAGCGTTCAAGAAAGGTGCCTATAACTACATAAAAGAGGAAGTTGATCCGCTAACGCAAGAGGTTGTGCCCAGGAAATATTTTTCCGGCGGGGCGAAGTTCGACATGGCCATGATGACCTTGACGCATGATTCAGCCGCGTTGTCCGGTAGAGGCGTGCTTCCTGATCAGGCCATACGTGTGGGGATCGATCTGGCGATGGATGATGGGACGAGCAAGCCCGGTGGTTCTACTGACGGGGCTATGAAGGCTTTTGATGTCCAGGATGGTGACGGAGAGATCATCACCTTGTTTGGCTGGAATAAAACGCTATCGGATGCCGAGGCCAAGGATCAGACCAAAAGGATCCTCGCTTTGGGTAATAAACAAGTGATTGATCCGCTTTTGTTCAGCGTTTCAAATATATTCATTGTCAATTTTCACATCAGCGCGGGGGGCGGGGATCAGCTCAACAAGGGCTCGGTGACGTATGACATCTTTGTTACGCCTTCGTTGCGCAAAGATATTGCTTATAAAGGGCATGTGACATTAAATT
>JBAXBI010000110.1:0-5138 GCA_037142055.1 Candidatus Omnitrophota bacterium
CGTACAGGGATCTGGAAGCTCAACTTATGCTGCTAATTTAGCCCTAGCTTTAAAAGCTCAGACAGATAAGAAAGTGTTATTATTAACACTATCCTCAGATTTAAGTGCTCCTTTAGTTAATTTGGCTGACATTGTTTATGATCATCAGAAAATGTTTGAGTCAATTGTAAAGGATAAACTACCTATTGATGTATTAGGTGTTAAGTTTGATGCTAACGACCATAATCTGTTGGGCCGAATTAGTCAATTTGTCAGTGCATCAATTAATAATTATAATTATATTGTTTTTGATTTACCTAACCAAATGGATGATGTTGTTTTAAAAACTCTATTACAAAGTGACATTGTACATTTGCTTACTCTCGGACATGAACATGAATTAGAATCAACTCGACATGTTATTGATAAACTTTCAGAACAATTAAAAGATAAATTTCAATCTGATAAAGTTCAAGTAATTATTAGTGGCGTTGAAGAACAAGGGGGGTTAAAACCTCACGAAATCAAACGAATTCTTAATTATGATGTCTTTCTTAAATTACCACATTTAAATTCAGATCAATATAAGAATGAAGATGTTTATGATGGTTTTTCTATTATTAAAGTTGACCCACAAACTGAATATGTTTCAGTTTTGCAGAGATTTAGCAGACAAATTAGCGGTTCTTTGATTGGCTTGGTATTAGGTGGTGGTGCGGCATTAGGATTATCCCATATTGGTGCTGTTCGTATTCTAGAAAAAGAAAAGATTCCAATTGATATTGTAGTCGGTAGTAGTATGGGAGCATTAATTGGTGCTTTATGGGCAGCAGGATATAGCGCTGATGATTTAGAGAGATTTGGACGAGAGTTTGAACAAAAATCAGGAATATTAGAACTTTTTGATCCTCCCATTCAGCGTGGTTTAATTTTATTTTTAATTGTTATTATTCTTTTTCTTTTAAAACTCTTTAGTCTTGGGCTATTATTCCTGTTTTTGTTAATTCCTCTTTCTCTAGTTCCCATCTCAGGATTAGTTAAAGGTGAAGCTATTGGATACTGGCTAAAAGGAAAGCTAGGCCATAAAACATTTCATGATGTTAAGATTCCTTTACGTATTGTTGCCTATGACTTGTATTATCGAAAAGAAATTGTTATTAATGATGGTTTTCTTGTGGATGCCGTACGTAAAAGTATTGCTATACCTGGTGTTATTCGACCTGTCATGGAATCCGGTCAAATGATTATTGATGGAGGAGTCTTAAACCCGTTACCAACTAATATTTTAGTAGATATGGGTGTTAAGAAAATCATTGCTGTTAATGTGCTTCAATCTCCACAAGAAGTTTCATGGGGACAGAATCATGAATTAGAACTGTTCAAACAGCAATCTAAAATTATTTTTAAGGACCATCCATTTAAATATGTAGGTTTTTGGTTAGGACGATGGGTAAGTATGATTTTTACTCCTAATATTGCTGATATCGTTGTGCGCACCTTACAGGCTTCTGAATATATATTAGCTGAGGCAAGTGGTAAACAGGCTGATGTACTCATTCATCCTGATCTTCAAGGGGTTAATTGGTTTGAATTATATGAAGTAAATCAGCTAATCCAACGTGGTCAGGACGCTACTATTAAACTTTTACCTTCTATTAAAGCTCTGGTCAAAAGATAAATCCTTTTCTATAATACCTCCTATGTTATCTTCTATAAAAATTGGTTCACGACAAAGTCAACTAGCTAAGATTCAAGTGGTCGAAATTTTATCTTTAATTGGGAAATTGCCCTATCCGACTGAATTAATAACTTTTGCAACCCAAGGTGATATTGATAAAGTCACTCCTTTGACTTCAAACCCAGCTGATGATTTTTTTACAAATACATTAGATACAGCTCTTATTAATAAAGATGTTGATATATCCATTCACAGTGCAAAAGATTTGCCCCAAGTTTTAAGAACTGGATTAAAGATTTTTGCATTAACAAAATCTATTGATGAGACAGATAGTTGGGTATCCCAATACACCCTTGATGATTTACCTAAAGGGGCTAGAGTTGGTACAAGTAGCCAATTACGAGGTGGGATGATCAAAGAATTAAAACCTGATGTTCTTTTAGTTGATGTTAGAGGGACTATTGAAGAGCGTTTAAATTTACTTCAAAAGGGACAAGTGGACGGTCTAATTATTGCAACATGTGCGCTTAAACGTCTAGGTCTTGAAAGTCATATAAAAAGCATATTACCTTGGGGCGCTGTTGCCTTACAAGGTCAATTAGCCGTAGTGGGTCGTCAGGATGATATAGAATTAGAAATAATTTTTGAATGTATTGATGTTCGTCGCAAATATGGACATGTTTATTTAGTAGGGGCAGGGCCTGGAGATCCACAACTAATTACTTTAAAAGCAATTGATGTCTTACGTGAGGCTGATTGTGTTTTTTATGACTATCTGGTTAATTTCTCTCTGCTTAAGTATTCTCCAAAAGCTGAACATATTTATGTTGGAAAACGTAAAGGCAGTCATGTTTACGCACAGAATATCCTTAATCAACAGCTAAAAGAAAAAGCAATGCAGGGTAAAAATGTTGTTCGTTTAAAAGGTGGTGATCCTCTTATTTTTGGAAGAGGTGCTGATGAAATAGACTACTTACGTTCTTACCATATCCCTGTAGACATTATTCCTGGTGTAAGCTCTGCAACAGGTATTGCATCAACTTTAGGTATTCCTCTAACAGCTAGAGGAATCGCATCATCAGTTGCTTTTGTTAGTGGCCATGGCGAAGCTGATATCCATCAAGATAGTGTTGATATTTCTATTCCCCAAGCCGACACCATTGTTTTCTTAATGGGTTTAACTAATTTAAATAAAATCGTTCGATCTTTGCTTAATTCCGGCTGGAGTAAAACCAAACCAATTATAATTATTTCTAATGGAACAAAATCTAATCAAAGTATTGTTCAAGGGGTGATAGGCAATATAGAAACCTTAGCTTTTGCCCATAACCTTGATTTACCGGCATTGATTATTGTTGGTGATACTGTAAGTTTTTATAGAAAAGATTCAAAAAAGATATTATTACATTGCGGCACTCATCCTGAGAGATATTCTCATTGTGGTCATATTATCCCCTGGCCTATGATCCAAATTCAGCCGGTTCATTTTAACCAAAAGAAGGAAATTGATTTTATTAACGACTTTAATCAAAGTAGTTTTGTGATCTTAACAAGTCCTGCTGCTGTCGAATATTTTATGCAAACTATATTAGCCCTTAAACCAGTAAATGAAGTCCTTGAAAAGATCTTTGTTGTTATTGGAAGGTATACTGCGCAAGTTTTAGATGATTATGGCTTTGCCCCCCAAATTATTTCTTCTGAGGAGACCGCTCAAGGGCTTTTTCATATGCTTATCCGTATTATAGATTTAAAAGGCAAAACTATCTTATTCCCACGCTCATCTTTACCGAATGCATTTTTAAAACAAGCATTAGAACAAAAAGGTGCATGTGTTAAAGAATGGACTATTTATGATAATGTTAAGCCTCCCAAACGGCCATTACCTGAAATTTCCATTAACGGTGTGATATTTACAAGTCCTTCAACATTTAGAAATTTTATACAAGATTATGCTACAATACCGCCTTCTTGGGAGATATATGCAAAAGGTCCCGTTACAGCTCAAGCTTTATTGGATGCGGGGTATAAAGTTAATATGGGGAGCATATGAAACGATATCGAAGATTAAGAAATCCTTTAGTTAGAGGTTTTGTTCAAGAAAACATCTTAACCCCTCATGATCTCTGGCAGCCTTTTTTTGTTATAGAAGGTAAGGGGAAAGTTGAAGCTATTGATTCTATGCCAGGTATTAAAAGGTTTTCTATCGATTGCCTGTTAAAGGAAGTTGAGAGTTATATATCTTTAGGTGGTAGAGCAGGGTTCCTTTTTGGGTTGACTACTCATAAAGATACCTTAGCTAAAGCCTCCTACGATCCTAAAGGAGTAATCCCGTTAGCTATAAAGGCAATAAAGAAGAATTTTCCACAATTTCTTGTTGTTACAGACGTTTGTTTGTGTGCGTATACTACTCATGGACATTGTGGAATTGTTGATGGTGATAATGTTAATAATGATAAAACTCTTCCTATTTTAGCTAAGATGGCCCTTTCTCATGCGCAAGCAGGCGCAGATTTTGTAGCCCCTTCAGATATGATGGATTTTAGAGTAGGTAGTATCCGTCAAGCTTTGAATAAGGAAGGATATACAGATGTTGGTATTCTCTCCTATGCAGTAAAGTATGCCTCAGCATTTTATGGGCCTTTTCGTGAAGCAGCTCACTCAGGAGCTCAATTTGGTGATCGTAAGACCTATCAGATGAATCCAGCCAATAGCAGGGAAGCGTTAAAGGAAGCTTATCAAGATGTTGAGGAAGGGGCTGATATGATCATGGTTAAGCCTGCTTTAGCCTATTTGGATATTGTGAGTTCCTTACGTCAGAAATTGTCTGTTCCAATTGTAGCTTATAATGTCAGTGGTGAGTATTCGATGGTGAAGGCCGCAGCTTCTAAGGGGTGGATTAATGAAAAAGATGTCGTTTTAGAAACCTTGCTTTCTATGAAACGAGCGGGAAGTGATATTATCATCACTTATCATGCAAAAGATGCTTTGAAATGGCTTAAGAATCATGAAAATTAATAATTCAAAGAAAGAATTCAATAGAGCTCAAAAATTTCTTGTCGGTGGAGTAAATAGTCCTGTCAGGGCTTTTAAGGCGGTTGGTGGTCAAGCCTTAGTCATGCAGCGGGGTTTAAAATCAAAGCTATATGATATAGACGGAAATGCCTATAGCGATTATTGTCTCTCATGGGGAGCATTAATCCTAGGTCATGCCAATAAAGAAGTGTTGGCAGCAGTCAATAAAACCCTTAAGAATGGTATTAGTTATGGGACATCAACGAAAGTTGAAATTGATTTAGCTCAAACTATTTCAGAACATCTGCCATCTATCGATCAAATTCGCTTTGTCAATTCAGGTACAGAAGCGGTGATGAGCGCAATTCGCCTAGCTCGTGGTTTTACGAACCGTAATAAGATTATTAAATTTGATGGTTGTTATCATGGGCATTGTGATGACCTTCTAGCAACTGCTGGAAGTGGTGTA
>JBAXBI010000111.1:0-5117 GCA_037142055.1 Candidatus Omnitrophota bacterium
CTCTCCGTGTCGAAGAAGTATGACACAAGCTGGATAAGACTTAACCTCTGCTTGAACCTTCTGCATTAAAGCTGGGCGATTACTCGTGTTTTCTGGTTTGCTTACGTTACACGTTCTAAACATACCCCCTATAAGAAGAGCCATAAAAATACCGCCTGCGATGTTAAAACAATTTTCTCGTAAAAAGAACAAAACCTTATCGATCCACTTGCCCATCGTTAAGACAGGGACTATTGATTTTTCAACGAACGAAAACGTATCTGACAAGTTCGCTATCAGTTCATTTTCACTATCACAACGATTAGGATTCTCCCACGCACCAAATTCATGGGCGATCGTGTGTCTTAATTGACTTCTCATCCAAACGTAAGCCTTTAATTTATATGGATTATAAAGGGTAGGATTTTGACGGATAACCTCTGCGGCAAGACTTTCATTAAAGAAGGCTTCATTAAGGAACAAGCCTTTTTGTGGAATGATCGAACCATAAACCACGCTGGATGGACCTGCCCGGGTGCGTCCGGCTTTGCTAATAAATGAAAGATACTCCTCAACCTTTGCATGACCAAATCTTTCATCATGACGCAGCGGCTCAAGGGCTACTCTGGCAATGGATTGAATATTATCAAACTCCATATTTTGCTGACTCTCCCACTGACTTGCAATCCGCGCTTGTTCCATCTTAGCTTCTGTCTCTTCATGGCCTGGAATTCTTCGAGCAGGGTCAGCATTTTGAAAAAGCGCAGATACAGAGTCGTTGACATACCATGGTAATACCTGCCCGTTACCCGCTTGATCTTTTAGATCACCACTTATAGGATTCCCCTTATAAAGGAAGGGGATCACAACGATCTGTCCGAATGCTCCTGGATCTGGAGCTCCATCACCGCCGTTATCTTGAAGACCTACAAGCTCCTCAATTCCTTTTGCCCAAGTATCATCTGGGAATGCCTGAAGGCGTAAAATATTCTGTTGAATCCACGCTTTAACAAAAGCTTGAACCTTTCCGTATCGAGGAGATTTTGTTTCCCATGACATTTGACCATTATTACTTAGCCATCCTTGTAAATCTTTTCCTAGAGTAACCAAGCTTTCTCGAGGAGACGAAATCCAATTACTTTCTCCTTTTATTTCAGGCACAAATAATTCTTCTAATTTACCCCCACCACGATAACTAGAGACACCAAATCTATTTCCCGAATCATCCTTAACTTTTGGACACATAGGATAGTCTTTCTCAATGTTAATCCAAAGCCGTTTATCCTCAGGAAGCTTGCCACTTTCATAAACTTTGCCGTCTGTACCATATGAAATACTAAATATTGCCAACGCAAAATTAATCACCGTTAACAATCCACAGAAGATTCCTAAAGCAAACCCGATATAATCATGGCCATCATTAGACAATATCAGTGATCCTGTAATACCACTTATCCCAACTAACATCGCTAATATCATATTCACCGTAGCCCCTGCAACGGCTTCTTCCTTTATTTCTTCTGGAGTTGTTTTTTGTGCAACTACATAGGCATGGGTTACATCTTCACCGATAACAATCGCCGACAATACCTTTCTTACTTTCTTCCCTAAACTATCGCTGGCTCCATAAAGATGCAACGAATCAAAACTTAAAGCTATGCACTCTCTAACGGTTTTCCCTTTAAGCTGGCCACCACGGCCTAAGTGTCCTACTTCATGCAGCAGGACAGAGACAAATAAAATAACCTTAGCAGAAACAAATGCTCCCACAAAAACACCTAAAATCCCAAGAACCGAAAAGTACTTAAGTAATAATGGGAAGATAAACTCTCCAACAGTTAGAACCGAAAGCAATGCAAAGCCATTTCCATTAAACGCGACCGACTCTAAAACTGGTCTAGTTTTCCCAAAGGTTGAATCTAAAATCATTGTTTTCATTTGCGTCACACTATTGCTTTGGGCTTCTGAAGTAGAAAAAAGCTTTTCTGATAACTCGGCAGGGAAGACAACATTGGCTTTTGTTCCTATTTTCCTTTGAAGCAGCAACTTATGTCCATTCTTATCTTTTTCTGCAAACTTCTCTTTCCAAAACGGAACTGTTTCTTGCGCGTTCCTTACGCAATTTTGGAACAATCCACCTGCTAAACGTTTAAGGCTAATGTCAATCGGGATGACCACTGGAGCACCAATAGATAATCTCCCTCCAATAGGTCTTGCCCCAACAGCGCTTAAACTGGCAACAAATTGTTTTACTTCACTATTAATCTGTTCTAACGTTAAAGTCCCCTCGACTAGTTGCATCACTATCTCACGGAACCTTGGACGTAAATTTGCCGGCAAACCTGGTTCACAATAATTTCGCTCATCAATATTCAGTAATACCGCGTTACGTACAAAATCTTTTAAAATCCTGAGATCGCATTGGCCTGTTGTGATCTTTTCTTGAGCTCCTGTTTCAAGGGCGAGCTTTGGTCCAAAGAAAACATCTTCTAATTCTGCTTTGCGCCCCGCATTGGCAACCATCGTAAAAATTGGGCCGACACAAATATCAATCTCCCCCGTATGTCCAAGAAAATACGCCTGCCTCCATTCCCTGCCATAGGTGGAAATATTGCCTTCCCCAGCGACCATCATGGTAGACATTGCCCCACCTGAATCCATACTTAAAACAAACCCTTTCTCCAGCGCTCTTGCGGCCGCTGCAATATATACATCATTTCCTGGCATAAAATGAACCTCTACAGGTTCCTTGGCTTTTGACAAAGCATGTGAAATTTCATCGATATGGGTTGCAATATTCTCCTTGATGATTGGATCATTCACATACTCTAAGGGGACATAAACAGAAATCCCTTCCACGCTAGCGTTAAAGAATTTCTCTAACCTTTCGTCATTCTTATCCGCCAAGGCTTCCTTAATACGGATAAACTCCCCTTTACTAATAAACATGCTTCTGTTTCCACTTATACCTGTAGCGGCTCTTATCGAATTATCCTCCTGGGACAACTTCTTTTGTGTAACAATGCCTCCTGCCTCTAAAAGGGCAAGCAGATTGCCCTGTTCTGGGGTGGCTTCTTGAAGGAAGCGATGACTTAGTGCCATAAGCACCACCACAGTCTCGACTGTTCCATCCGGATTAAATCTTAATCCATAGGATGGCATTGCATCTATGAGCTCGTCGGAGAAAACTACACCTTTAACTGGTTTGCCTAAAGCCACATCCACTTGAAGAGAATCAGCGTTGACAACGTTGACCTTGTCTTGAAATGCTTTTGTTGATTCTTTTTGCTTTTTTGCAAGCTCTGGTGAAATTTCACAGATCACATATTGAAGTTGATTGTAGAACCTACCCCATACCGATTCAGTTCTCGCCCTGTTGGAAATATACGTTAACACGTCACGAGCATTGATCCCCCAACCTGCGCCGCATTCGATAATGATGAATTGTTCATCTTCTATAATATCTTTCGCCTCTATCATCTGCTGCCACATACGGAAGAATTGTTGCGCAATCAACTCTCCATAGGCAGGTGACAGGGCTATCGCAAAGGTGCCAAAATCAATACCTAACTCAATTTCACCGGTGGAATAATAACCAAATTTTTTGTTATATAGAGCTTCTTGATGATATTGATTAAAGACCAAACCATGCTTAAGGACTTCGCGTACACGTGTGGGATCTTTGACTGTAACATCTAAACGTCCACCTTTGTTATTATCGGAAGTTTCCCCTTTAGCCTGATCTTGGGGCTGATTTAAACAACACTGCTTATATTTCTTACCACTTCCACACGGACAAGGCTCGTTGCGTCCTATCTGGCCCATGGCTTGAATGGTCTCTGTGCTGAAAGATTTAGGGAAGTGCTCATCAAGATAGCTCTTAATCTCCGCATATTGCCCATTGGAATCATTCATCGGGATCGTTTTAAGAAAGGCAAAATATCTCGACCACTTCCTGACGTTTCTAAAATTCTTATTCTCCTTATAGAACCGATCGATGTTCTTTTGATAACTCTTTGCAGTAATGCTATGGAATAATTGCAGATCCTTGACGATAAGCGCATATTCCTCTGCATAAGCCTGCCGTCTGGCCGCTTGAAAATCCTCAGGTTTATTATTGGTATGGCCTAACTCGTGGAAGAGACGCTCTGCCAGAAGCCAAAGCGAAGCGTCCTCATTCTCGTCAAGATTTCTAAGCAAGTCGATAAGGAAATCTTCCTGGAACATGATCTCTACACGCTTCTTCTGTGTGTTATAGTAACGCGCTGAAGTCACCGTTAGATTGGGTGAGATCCTAAGAAGAATCCTACCTCCGACGTTATCAGGACGTTCACGAAGCTCCTTAAGATACTGACGTAAAGCAGAATCTGCCCGGCAGCTGGTATGAAGCCTACGTAATGCGTGATCGACCCTCGTCAGAAAATTAATGCCTTCATCCGTTACAGGCTCAAACTCAAAACCTTGGCCCATCTCCATCCAGACATCGTATTTCTCTATGAATCTTAACGACGAATAATTGGTATTTTGTCTCTTTCTTATTCCCATCGCCTTCCTCTGCGACAATTTCTTTAAAGGAGTCTGTATGCATAAGTTTATCATCCATTTAAACCATGAACAAAAACTTGAATTTAGCAAGGGGTTGTTAAACTCAGGCAACCTGGTGTTTGGCTCCCTCATCCTGACCCCCATGATTTCTGCACATTTTGATACGGGTTTGTTTTTATTAGGACTGTTTTGTACTATATTTTTCTTTACTAGTGCTATAATCTTATTAAATAAAAGGAGTAAGTGATGAACCCAATGTTGCCTACTATGATTGCTATTACGATTTTTGCTTTTATTGTTTTTCTTCTTGCACTCAAAATCAGCAGAACCGAAGATTAATTTTCCTAAAGCACTGCGCCCATCCGTTACAATCAGCCTGTATTTCGCCAAGGCGCCTTCATACGTATCAAACCAATTCATATTGTGGTCGATATGGATTTGGATTCTTTTCTCTAGAGGATTATCTGGTGTACATGGGTTTTTATTCGTGAAGAAGTTAAGAAGATCATCGTATTCTTTTGATCCTACTGCATAACCATGAGCTTTGACTAGTTGCTCGTCGGTCATGTTGTCCCCACGTGAGGACTCTTCTT
>JBAXBI010000112.1:0-5110 GCA_037142055.1 Candidatus Omnitrophota bacterium
CCTCGGCAAAAAGACTGTTTGTTGGGGCTTGAGATGGATCACAATGTTATTTGGGAGATTATGGAGAATCGCAAAAGATTGTTAACTGTGAAATCAACGAAGACAAAACGTCAATTTAGAAAATGGCTAGAACTAGAATCTAAGAAACGAGAAGGTTCCGGGGAAGTTAATAATATGTTTATAGTATCAAAAGATTATCTATTCTCTAAAAGCGTAGAGAATTCCAAAGGAAAAAGGTCTATCGTGTTAAAGGATCCTACTAAAAGAAAGACTAAAGCCGTTTCTAGTTTTGGGCTGGAGCAAAGAGTTTTAAGTAGGATTGTCGAACTATATGCAATACGTAATAGCCAGGTCAGAAGGTTTTTTGATGCTCTTAATACTGAATCAAATCTAGACCTGCATCTTCAGTCGATTTACACAACGGATGATGCGCCCAAAGCAGCTCCTTATTATGTCACAACTAACACCGTTTACCCGTCGATGAATATAATAATTCCATTAAAAGGAACTCGCAAAGACATAAGCGCAACTATCGACGCATCCTTGGTATGCCTTGTATCACAGAATCTGCCCCAAGTAGATGTCAGGAAACTACCTGGGATTATTACACCATTTGTAAACATGATACAGGGCGCCTCAGTGAAATTAGATAATCTTGTCATTACTGCAGATGAGAAATATCTGAGTCAAAGGACCATTGCTGAGGTAAGTCCAGATGGCAGGACGCTATATTTGCATTGGCATGATATCTGTACTCTGGCTGCTTTAAATAGCGAAGATGCAGCTGTATTCTTGAGTTTCTTAAGGGGGGTAATAGAAGGTCATGAGTTTGAGCATGTGCGAGGGCTCGAAGAAGAGCCAGCTAGAGCGAAGTATCGAAATTATTTTGAGAATCATCGTGATCATTGGATTGCAACCCGACGTGTTGTATTAAACCCTCAAGTATTTGATATTTCTGTTGATGAAGATTTCCGTTCTGCTATTTTTCCACACTCTTCCTATCAAGCTGCGCAAGAGCAAATTTTGCAGCGATTAGAGGCTCAAGGGGAACAAGTAGAGAAACCAATTGTCATTTTTGAGAATCCAAGAGAATCAGATATTGAAGCGACTGTATTAATTCGTGCGAGAAGAGATCAAGACGCTAAAGATGTATTAACAAGTTTACTGGTTCCAATAACTCAAGGAAGAGAATCAACATTGGTGATAACTTCCATGCCTAAACGGTTTGGGTGGGAAATGTGGAGGTTGGAGCATAGTTTTGTTGGTTTAGTGCGTCAAGTGGCCAAGCAATTAAAGCTAGAGTTTATTAATGATAATTTCTTAGAGATCCGTCGCAGAGAGTCGTTAACAAACTTCTCTGAAACTGCTCAACGTTTAGAACAAGTAAAAGGGGTAGCTGAATATAGAGGTCGATTGGATGGAAAAACAGTTATTTTAGTTGATGACGTTATTTCATCTGGAGCTAGTATTCAAACAGCAGCAGATTTGCTTAAGAAGGCTGGTGCTCAGAGGGTTATTCCAGTGATCTTTGTTAAAAGTCCTGAAGGTGATCCTTTGTGGGAAAAGGGAAATGTGCGTAATACTACCAGAACATATTTTAGTGGTCATTTAAATCAGTTTTCAACAACTGAGAAGAATACTATGGATGAAATCGTTGGTGACATGAAAAAGGATGAGAACCTTATTAAAGAATTACAGAATATGAGATTCCAAACCCGAGATAGAAGTGCAAAGTGGCTTCTTGAAAATGCAGGCAATGGGTTTACTTGGAGATCAAATGAACAATCAGAGAAAGTTGAAAGTGGTCCTGGACTCAGAGCTTTTCTAGATGGGTTCCATAAGGTAAGGACTCTAGGAGAAAAGGGTCGTAATATTATTCGTTTCCATTCAGAAAGAAAAGATAGCGCTGGGCGTTCAATCGTATTTGAAGGAGACCTTGTCATGTATCTTTCAGAAATGTTAAGAGAGATTCCATCCATGAAGATTGTTTGTGATGCGATAAGCTCTATTGGGACGGAAATTAAAATCGGCGCAGAAACTCAGCAACAAAAAGTTAAGTTGTCTTATAGAGCTATGGAAATTGTTGAAGTAGTCGTTGAGTATTTAGAAAGAGAAGCTCTTCCTCTTGGGCAAAGATTTAATTTAGTACCACCTCACGCTCGATGGGCTGAGAGGACTAACTGGATTATTGTAACCAGTGATAATCAAATTGTTTATTATGAGCGAGGACTTGAGGTTAGGGATAATCCTCATAAATTTATGGTTTATGGCGCAGAAGGAAGTCCACGGCCTGGTGATTTTCATTCTGAAGATGTTATAGCTAGAAGAGATGCGTTGGGGATTGTTGATGAGGTTCCTTTAATAGAAGGTGGAATTAAAAAGGCTAGGCTTGATGAACCGGGTGATTGGAAAGAAGGCTTTGAGAATGATGTCTATTATTATCGAGGGTTAAAGCCATATTTTGAGATTACTCATGTGATGGTAGGTAGAGTAGATATGGATGCTGCTGCTTATAAAAGGAAACTAGAAATACTTCACGAGAGAAGCAAAGGAATTTATGGAGCAGTTAAATATTGTCCTTTAAAGGATTTGTTAGATCAAGTTAATGATGCGCCAACAAGAGAAGAGTTGTTTAATAGTACGATGAGAATGGCATTTCATAGATCCTTGAAGAGACTTTTAAAACAAAAGATAGATGGCTTAAATAAAGAGGCATCAAGAAGCCCGGCATCGTCACTGTTAGGTGCTGAGTGGTCAACTCGAACGGATTGGGTTATTGTGACGAAAGATGGGATGATTGTTTATTATAAGCGTGGCCCTAAAGTTACAACTAGTCCGGATAAATTTAATTTATTTGGGGTCAAAAGCGCCCCAACGTCTGAAGGTGCTCTTATTGAAAAAGCATTCTTTGGGATAAGAAATATGGTCAAGTTAAGAGAGGATGGTCTTAAGAAGGCGGGGATTAAGAACCATGGTGAGTGGACAGAAGGATTTATTGATGGTGTTTACTGTTACCATACCCAAGAGCCATCATTTGAGAAATCTTATGTGATGATAGGAAATGTGGAGATGAATGCAAAAGAATTTAAGGCCAAGTTAGATGCCGTCTATGAGAATGATAGGGAGATATTCGGACCAGTTGAATATATGAAATTACAACAATTGATAGCCGAAGTAAATAGTAAAGAATCAGATATAAGAGGTAAGTATAACAGCACGATGCGAATGGTCTTTGATCAATCTTTAGAGAGCGAACTTCGTCAAAAGATAGCAGCAATTTGTGGGACAGCGCTAGAAGAATCTTGTCCTGTAGGCACATCTGTGAGGGTAAATCGCCAAGGTGAAGTTTGTGATATTCCAATTAAGGAATTGCTTACTTCTGATGAAGTAGCTGGTATTAATAGTTTCTTATCTAAAGTGGCACAAAAAATGGGAATGGGACCGGCAGCGCTTGTAGATTTTGTTATTAATGTGCTAAGACCATGGCCACAACAGGCTGGACATGGCATGGTTGGATTAGGTGAGACGGAAACAAGGCTAACCAGACGACTTGAACAAATTGGATTAATCTGTAAGGCTGTGGAAGAACTGCGCAAGGGTAAATCGCAGGAGCTCTTTTTAATATTTACCGCGTACCGTGGAGCCCCTACTAAAGGAGGCGGCAAGCAATTAAAGATTTCAGAAGTGTTGCGTATAAGTAAAAAACCTATTGTCTCCGGAGAGGTCTTAAAGACGGTAAAGAGTTTAAAGGCCTCTGTTTCAGCCTTGAGTGAAAAGTATGCTTATCCAAGAAATGATTTGATCGTATCACAGCCGGAATTAGCGGCAACGGCAGGGGTAGCAGATTTAAGCTTTGAGGGGTGTGTCTTTATCGATAAAAATCCAGAAAGTGGCACTTTTGAACAGGCATTTGAAATTAAAGAATTAGTAAATAAATTTGGCCGTGAATATCTTTCCTCTGATATTTATGTGTTATCTGATGAGAAAGCCCTCAATGGTCAAGCAAGAGAGATTAAGAAGGTACAAAGAATCGTGGTGATAGCATCCAGAGAGCCTGATAGGGCCGCCGTTTGCGACAGCATTCAAAGGGCACAATCACCGGTTATGATAGCTAATTGGCATGTTAGAAATTCTCAGGAATGTCGTCAGAGGTCTCGTGAGATATCCTGGTCTGTAGATGGGCTTGTATTAGCAGGTTCTTTTGATGAAGAACAACTATTAATTATTTTTGATGAATTGGTGAGGTTTAACCCGGATATGAAGTTGATGCTAGTTAATGATTCCGGCAGAGGAGATTCTATATTTGTCGATGGTCAGTTAAAGAAATATAATCCCAGGATCAATGTTTTTGCATATCCATTGACGAAAAATGTAATTATCAAGACTTTTGCAACAGACGGTGGACACAGTGGGCAAGCGGTGGATGTGACTGTAAGAGAGCTTGAAGCCAGCCAAGCAGCAGGAGAGCTGCGAGAACTTACTTCTAATGAAACAAACCTCTGGAATCCATATGACGCCGCTCTAAACAAACGTCAGCAGTTTTTAAGTGATACAAATCGTACCCGTGGTGCTCCTGTTGCAACAAAAGTGTTTATTGAACAAGTCAAGAAGGTCACCTATGAAGCCTTTTACAATCCTAAAACTCAAGAACTTTTCATCCAATCTCCTGTCTTTAACAATCCCAAATTTGACTTAGAAGCAATTCTAGTGCATGACTTAAACGCACAAAGCCATCAAGAAAACCAAGTCGTTGAGGGCGAATTTATGCTTTGGCGTGCCGCGAAATTTTTAGAGGCCTCCCTGGGAACCATCAAAGCGGGCAAGCGTATCGCAGTGAATTTAATGGAGCCACATACCCGTCAATGGATTACTCAGCAAACACAAGAGAAGCGCATGATTGATTGGATGCTCAAGCCTGAAGTTGCAGAAAATACAGCAAAGGCCCGAGCACTAAAGCAGCTAATTATCAACCGGACCTTGGCCTTAGGTTACGATGTTTATGAAGCGCAAAAGTCCAAGTTTAACGAGGCGGGTGCATTGGAATTTTATCAAGAGACGAAGGGACGTAAGAACAAAGAAGGCCGCGAATATCTGGTTAAGGATATCGTGC
>JBAXBI010000113.1:0-5105 GCA_037142055.1 Candidatus Omnitrophota bacterium
TCCTCTGTCTCGCCAGGGAATCCCACAATAACATCGGTCCCAATACATATCTGAGACACTTTTTGATGGGCCACTTCAATAAATGCGCTAAATTCTTTTGTAGAATACTTTCGATTCATCTGCGTTAAGACATCATCTGACCCACTTTGCAAAGGGATGTGTAGATAACGGCAGAGCTTACCCTTTCCCATATGATCAAATAACTCTGTAGGAATTGTGGTCGGTTCAATGGAAGAAATGCGAATGCGTTTAAGCTCATCGATCCTCTCGAGCTTTGCGATCACATCCAACAAAGTCTTCCCATCATTAGTGTAGGTACCCACATTGATACCAGTTAAAACAATTTCCTTGTGTCCTGCTGCAGCCAGTGCTCTAGCTTCCAGAAGAATATCTTCAAAAACACGGCTACGGGCACGGCCGCGGGCGAAAGGAATTTCACAAAACGAACAAAAGAAATCACAGCCATCTTGAATTTTAATGTTGGCCCGTGTGTGCTGCCGATCAATGGAAGCTGTCAGTTGTGTAAAAGGCTCTCTATCGATAACAGGAGTCACAACGGCAGCGGTTTGAGGATCAGGATGCTCCTTAAAAACAGCCACCAAATCCATTTTACGATTGTTGCCAACAATCCAGCGGACATTAGGCATTTCCCCAAGCTTTTCCTTCTGCACCTGCGCCTGACAACCCACCAGGGCAATACGCGCGTTCGGATTAATCCGATTGGCCTTATTGACTAACCGCCTGGTATCCGAATCTCCTCCTTCAGTAACCGTACAGGTATTTATAACCACAATATCCGATGGTTCATCAAAGGCCACCACCTGATAGCCACTGGCCTCAAATGAATTCTGGATCGATGCTGTTTCACTTTGGTTTAAGCGGCAGCCTAAGGTATAGAAAGAAATTTTCTTCATATGAATACGAGTGTCAAAGATTGCTTCGTCGTAAAAACACTCCTCGCAATGACACAAAATTAAACACTTAACTCCGATAATCGTTTAATTCTCTTAAGCATATTAGGATGAGTACTTAAAAATTCCATTAACTTCTCCCCAGTCTGCAAACCAACCTGCTTATTACGTAGACGAAACAGTTCATTACTATCAATAGTGCCGTCTTTATTGACATCTAAATCTTTTAATTCACGAATTTCATTAATGGCCTGCGATGGATCGTTTAAGAAAAACGCCTTCATTCCCTGGACTTGCTTCATCTCTTCAGAATCCGCCATACGCGCGGAACCATAAACTAATTTATACAAAGCTGAGGCTAACGCGGCTGGTTTGTTGCCTAACTTTACCGAACCTTCGTCGGCATAATATTCTCGGATACGAGAGCCATAAAGAACCAAGAGATTGCTGACAAAATAAAATAACAATGCAGCAATCCCAATGAGAGCCGTATTACTACTGCGATCACGACGCCCCCCACCATACCAGATTAAATGCCATGCCAAACGGTACATAATCATCGGTACCACGGACAATAAGGTGATGGTGACCACATCGCGATTTTTGATATGGGTCAACTCATGGCCTAATACCGCTTTTAACTCTTCCTCGTTGAGTACATTAAGAATCCCCTGGCAGACACACACACGCCCATCACGCTGCCCACGACCAAAGGCAAAGGCATTGGGCACTTGACTGGGAGAAATACAAATTCTTGGCATAGGCATGTTCGCTCGTCGAGCCAAATCTTCCACCATCGCAAAGAGTTCTGGGCTTTCTTCCTTAGTTGTATACTGCACCCCCATGGTCCACTCAACAATGTTGGGCCCAATCATAAACTGAAACAACATCATGCCTAAAGAGATAATGAGATAAAAATTAAAATCATAAATTCCAGACGCCGTGCCAATCATTACTATAACTGCATAGATAATGGCAAACATAGCTGCAACTAAAAGATACATCCGTGTTTGTAGTGAGCCCATAACCTACTCCTTTCTTCAATTTATAAACATAATAAGTTCAAGAATATTTTATTTAGACATCTAAAGCAAAACGGATGGCCTTAGATACACTAGTTAGCTTTTCTTGGGACAAGGTTGTGAGCAAAGAACCAATTTTCGATTTAGTAACTGTTTGTAAATGGTCACAATTGACCGCGCAGTCTCTAGGCAAACCATCCTCTTTAGTCAAAAGAACTTCTGAGGGGATATCACGAATTGTACTGGTAATAGGCGCGACCGTCACCTCCCCAAGATAGCCTAAAATAGAATCTCTGGTTAAAATTAAAATCGGACGCTTTTTATCTGGCGGGTGAAACTTATACCAACGAATTTCTCCACGTTTCATTCATCCCCCCAAGCTTGATCTTTTTCAAATACATCAAATTCGTTTGGCTTAACCGGATGGCGCTCATATCCCAATTTATGTTTCTTCTCTAATTCAAGATTTTGATATTTCTTAATCGCTTCCTTTAATGCATCCCGGGCAAAGGCAGAGCGTGATGTATGCATTTTCTGCACCAAATCATCCACCCTCTTGACCAAACCTTCCTCTAATGTCATTTGTACTGTAACCATAATGTCCTCCATAGCTATACTTATGTTTATAACTATAGCTAGTATATCTTTCGAATCCCCTGTTGTCAACCACGAGTCAAAAGCTCAAAAACAACAAGACCCATGCAGTCAAAAACGATAAACCACCTATCGGTGTTATAGCCCCTAGCCCCTTGACTCCTGTAAGAGACAAAGCATATAAACTACCGCTAAATAGTATAATCCCAGCTAGCATAAAAATGCCAGCCAAATTGACCTGCCTAGCGGCAGGCAAGCCTTGGGGAATTTGAGTTGTCAGCCAAGCCACCACAAACAAACCTAAGGCATGAATAAAATGGTATAAGACCGCGGTCTTATAGACATCTAAAGAATATTCTGAAAGCTTAGACTTTAAAGCATGGGCACCAAAAGCACCTAAACCAACCGCTAAAAACATTAAAAAAGAAGCTACTTTAATCCAAACCATAAATATTCTCCCCTCACTTCTATTGCTTAACCGTTAAAAATTTAACCTTTAAATCATCTTTCCCAGCCATTTTGTACATTAAACCGTTAAAATTTAACCGTTAAATTCTCTAATAAGGTTAAAAATATAGTTAAAAATACGGTTAAAACTCAGGCCAGCGGGATTAACCGTTAATAATCCATTCTAAAGCTTGACTTAGGCCAGCACAGGTGGCCTTAACCCTCAAATCAAAATGCCGATTGCCAGAAGAGCCATCTTTAATATAGGTCTCAATCAAACGCGCATTATCTTCCGCCTTTGGATGTTCAATCATTTCTTCAATATCCACGCCACCCACCGTATCTATGGTCATTTCATGCCTACGGTATTGACCATCTTTGCCCTTAGCTGAAAGCAACATTTTAACGGGTCTAAGCAGTGGATATGCGATTGTCCCTTCCATACCGTTTCGAACAATCACAACGCCCTCAAATCCTGCCCCCTCGGCGATGGTAATCATCTTCTCCCCGTAAGGCGCATGGAAGGCCGAGGCGATTAATACTTTTGCCTTAGTCGGATTAAGAAATCTCTCAAGCGTCGATAAAAACGGCCTTTTGATAATCTGACGGCGGATACCCACCCAACGATCTAATGCCGGGGACATCACCGATTGATTAAAAAACCACCCTATGCCAGGCGCTGAGTTAATTAAATCTTCATTGCCTCCCGCTGCCTTTGCCCCAAGGGCTTGGGCAATATCCCATAAATTCATCTCCAACTTTGGCCCGCTGTTGCAGCCTACCATATGCACCGCACGGTAGCCCAAGGACTTAAGGTAGGAGCCCACCAACGGAGTAATCATATAGGAATGGTCTGTCCCGTCGAAAGGTTCCGCCAATTGCACCAGCGGATCTCCTGCTGGCACCGGGCTGGCAAAGGCCGGCTTTAGGGTCTTCTGCATGGCCTGCAGCAGGCCAGCATACTCATCGTCGGTCTCATAGCGCACACGAAGAAAGCTCGCCACCAACCCTCTGGCTCCATCTCCTGGTTCATTAGAAAATAAAAAACGGCCTAAGTCGTAGGCTGTTGTTCTATCTAAACTATGCCCATTTAATAATTGCACACAAACCCAACGAACAAATTCAGGAGCATCGGAGGCTATGCTATCAACCACCTTCGAAAGATCTTCCAATGCCCCAGGCGCAAAGGCCTCGGCTAGTATTTCTTCCTGAGATCTTATTCCCTTGGCTAACAGTCCAGCAAAGAAAGCCCCCTTAGCGGCCGGAGATACTTTATCAGATTTAAAATCCTCAAGTATTTCACGGGCTAATTCTTCGCTTAAATCATGGCTTCCCCTTTTACCAACACCGACGGTTTTGATACCTCGAATGATGGAGGGCTCTTGAGGATTAAGAAACAAAGTCATAATTTTACTTTCCCACTACATTAATAACAAACCCATCACTATGAGCAGACATCTCAGGCGCGTACATCGGCTGCAAGGTCGCAGCCCCTATGCGATAGCTTCCCGGTTTGGTTGGCCGCAGGCGGTAACGCAGGATGTATTCGCCCTGAGGCACCCAAGACATAAAGAAGTTTGACAAAGAATCCCGAGGTTCTTCATAATAACTTAAAGGATCATATATCCAACCACTCAATAGCGTTTGGGCTTCAAAGCCAGCGGCCTTAGGGTCCTTCAAGTATACATACTCAAATTGGGCGCGTGTGTTAATTTTTAACTGCACCTCAATTTCATCGCCGACATTAACTGTATCGCTGCTAATCAGCGGTTTCAAATGATAATCCTCTCCTTCTTTTACTCTTCTGTAAAAGACTCTAGAGAGTTCCAGCATCCCCGGCTGGGAAGCTTGTGGGATTTGGTCTGTTGAATAGACCCAATTAAGACTGGCAAAGGTCACACCAGGACCATCCTTAGCAACTGTTAGCGATGCATCTGCCTTCTCGATATCAAAACCCTTTTTCTGCCACTGCAAAGGTTTTTCTAACCAGTCATCAGAGGCCACCGTAAGGGTATCGTTAGTCTTGCCCCATTGAATTTTAAAGTTCTCGTTGGAAACCAATGAACCTTTCTTATTCATATAATCCAACAGCGCATATACTGCCGCGACTGAAGCCTTGGTGGATTTCCAT
>JBAXBI010000114.1:0-5073 GCA_037142055.1 Candidatus Omnitrophota bacterium
AAGAAGAGCTGGCCGCTATCTAGTAGGACTCCTCACAGCGCGCAGGACCTAAGGAAAACAAATAATTTGACATTATCAGCAAACATGTTATATTTTTACATTCTTTAGTTTGCCCAATGTGAGGCGGAATACTTATTAAAACATTTTAAAGGTAGTTAAGTTATGAAAACGTTTTTACCTAATGTTAATGAAATCGAAACAAAATGTTATCTTATCGATGCTAAAGATAAGATTTTAGGTCGTATAGCAACTAAGGCAGCTACGATTTTACGAGGCAAGCATAAGCGAATTTATACGCCGTTTTTAGATTGCGGAGATACGGTTGTAATTATCAATGCTTCTAAAGTTCGTGTGACCGGTAAAAAGTTGACCGACAAAATTCAAGATCGTTATACTGGTTATCCTAGTGGTTATAGGGAAGTTGTTTTAGGGGACATGTTAGCTAAACGTCCTACCACAGTGATTGAATTAGCTGTGACCCGTATGATTCCTAAAGGAGCTTTAGGTTATAAGCAAAGAGGAAAATTACGCGTTTATGCGGATGATAAACATCCTCATGCAGCTCAAAAGCCTATTGTTCTAGACGTATAATTTAAAGGAGATATTAAAGAAATGGTCGAAGTTGTCAAATATGCAGGCACAGGTCGTCGTAAAAGTTCAGTCGCCCGAGTTGTTTTAACTCCGGGAGAAGGAAATATTTTAGTCAACAAACGTGGTTTTGCAGATTATTTTCCTCGTGAAACTGATCGATTGACCATCTTAACTCCTTTAAAATTGACAAATTTAGATAAGAAATTTGATATAGCAGTGCGTGTGACTGGCGGCGGTTCAACCGGTCAAGCAGGTGCACTAAGGTTAGGTCTTTCACGAGCCCTTATTTCTTGCGACCCCTTAACAAGAGGTGTTCTTAAGAAGGCTGGCTGTTTAACTAGAGATGACAGAATGAAAGAAAGAAAAAAGCCAGGACAGAAGGGGGCACGTCGTAAGTTCCAATGGGTTAAACGTTAACAAATAATTTAAAATTTTTAAAAGCCTATCTCCCTTCACAAATGCGTTGACGAGATAGGCTTTTTTATTTATAGTATTTATTTTCCGACGGAGAATATATGAAAACAGATATGATGCGATGCGGGATTGTAGGTTTAAGTGGTTACGCTGGGAAAGAAGTTTTTGCACTGTTGCATAATCACCCTCAAGTAAGGGTTACTTATGTTGCCGCTCAAAATACAACTGGTCCGGTTGCGAGCATTTGGCCAGAATTTCTAAACCGTACAAGTCTCATTTGCCAAAAGTTTAACGTTAAAGATGCGATCGAACATTGTGATGTCGTCTTTTTAGCTCTGCCTCATACGGAGTCGATGAAGGTGGCGGGAGATTTGCTTAAAGCCGGCCTTAAGGTGATTGATTTAAGTGCAGATTATCGTTTAAAGAATACAAAAACCTATCAGACTTGGTACGGCCAGAAACACGTTGATCCTAAGAATATTTCAAAAGCCATTTACGGTTTGCCAGAACTTTTTCGACAGAAAATTAAGAAAGCAAATTTCATAGCCAACCCGGGATGCTATCCAACCGCGGCTGTTTTAGGATTGGCTCCTTTGGTTGCTACAAGGCCTAAGTCAATTACCTCTATTGTAGTCGATGCTAAATCAGGTGTTTCCGGCGCAGGACGGAAAGCGTCGGTTAATTTACTTTTTAGTGAAGTAACGGAAAATTTTAAAGCGTATAAGGTTTTAACTCATCAACATACGCCTGAAATTGATCAAACGATTTCGCAATTAGCCGGTGGCAGTCTTCATGTGAATTTTGTGGCCCATTTATTGCCGATTGATCGCGGTATTTTAGAGACGATTTATGTTGGACTTAAGAAGCCCATCACAGCCAATCAATTGCATACGTTGTACTCTAAGTTTTATAAAACAGAAGCGTTTGTACGAGTGCATCCCTTAGGGAATCAGCCGGAAGTAAAGAATGTTGCTTACACCAACTTCTGTGATATTGGCTTAGCAGTTTCCCAAGATAAAAAGATGGTGGTTATCACAAGCGCCATTGATAATTTGGTTAAAGGTGCAGCAGGCCAAGCGGTACAGAATATGAATATCATGTGTGGGTTTAATGAAATGGAAGGATTGATTTAGATGTGTCATTACGAAGGAGTCCGAAAGGACGACTGAAGTAATCTTTTAAAACCTGCCGGCAGGCAGGGATTGCTTCGCTTCGCTCGCAATGACACTAAATTAGGGTAATATTATGAAAATTATCAAAGGTTCTGTTACTTCTCCTAAAGGATTTATAGCCCATGGGCTATCGGCGGGGATTAAACGTTCAGGAAAACCTGATCTTGGTCTTATTGTTTCTCAGGTACCGGCTGCAACAGCCGCGGTATTTACGAAGAATTCTATTAAGGCCGCCCCGCTGGTTGTCAGTATGAAGCATGTAAAAAAGGGTGTGGGTCGGGCCATTTTGGTTAACTCTGGAAACGCCAACTGTTATACTGGCCTCTCAGGTTTTAAACATGCTCAAGATTCAACTGTACTCATTGCTAAGTTATTAAGTTTTAAACCAGAGGATGTTCTAGTCACATCGACCGGAATTATCGGCAAGCCATTACCTTACAATAAAATTGTTGATGCAGCGCCAGCGTTGGTTAAAGGTTTATCAGATAGTGGTGGTGAGAGGTTTGCAAAAGCCATCATGACAACTGATTTAAAGCTTAAAGAGATTGCTGTTGAGATCAATTTGAACGGCAAGACAGTTACTTTAGGAGCATGTGCAAAGGGATCTGGAATGATTGAGCCTAATATGGCGACTATGCTGGGATTTGTCACAACGGATGCTAATATTTCCTTAGGGATGTTAAAGCTGGCATTAAAAAGGGCAACAGATAAGTCTTTTAACAGTATCACTGTCGATGGTTCAATGAGCACTAATGATATGGTGACCATTCAGGCTAATGGGTTATCTGGTAATAAGAAAATCGTCAGTGAAGGGGCTGATTTTAAGAAGTTTTATGAGGCTCTAGAGGTGATTTGCGTTGATCTTGCTAAGAAAATTGTCTTAGATGGAGAAGGGGCAACTAAATTTATTACGATCAATGTATCTGGCGCGGCTCATGATCTTCAAGCGAAGAAAATTGCTAAAGCAATTGCTAATAATCCGCTTGTGAAAACTGCGGCCTTTGGCAGTAATCCTAATTGGGGGCGAGTTGGTGCGGCCGTTGGTGCTTTAGGCATTAAAGGGGTTGATGAAAACACGATGAAAATTTCATTTAGTCCTTTTGATAAGAAGGATATTGCAATTTCTGTCGAGTTTAATTTAGGTAAAGCTCAAGCGACGGTATACACGTGCGATTTGTCATATGAGTACGTGAAAATTAACGGGGAATATAATTAGAAAGTTCTTATGGAAGAGATTGTTAAGAAAACATCAGTTTTAATTGAAGCGATTCCTTATATTCATGAGTTTCGTCGAAAGATCTTTGTTATTAAGTATGGCGGCAGCATTTTGGATGACCCTAAGATTCGTCATAATGTTTTACAAGATATTGTGTTTTTAAGTTATGTTGGGATACGTATTATCATTGTGCACGGGGGTGGACCGCATATTTCCGCGCGTATGAAGGAGAAGGGGTTAAAAAGCGAATTTGTCGATGGTATTCGGGTGACTGATCAAGAGACATTGGCTATTGTGGGAGAAGAATTAGAAAAATTGAATCAGAAGATTGTAGAAGAAATTCAGTCTCTTAAAGGGGATGTAACGGGCTTGAAGGGACAAGAGAATATTATTTTTGTAAAGAAAAAGAAGTCTGTTAAAGACTTGGGATTTGTGGGAACCATTACATCGGTCAATAAGGAACATCTGGAGACGCATTTAAAAGAAGGAAGAATTACTGTTGTCTCTCCGATGGGTGTGACTCTTGAGAAGCAGCCGCATAATGTGAATGCTGATGAGGTAGCTAGCGCCATTGCCAATTCAATGAAAGCTGAGAAATTAGTTCTTTTAACAGATGTGCCTGGGGTTATGCGTGATTTGAAAGATATGAGCACCTTATTCTCGACATTAACGCTTAAGGAAGTGGATGACTTGATTAAAAGCGGGATTATCGTAGGTGGAATGATTCCTAAAGTGTCCTCTTGCGTTCTTGCTTTGCAAGGTGGCGGAGTTCATAAAACCCACATTGTTGATGCTCGTATGTCGCATGCTTTATTGCTTGAGTTTTTCACCGACCAAGGGGTTGGAACGCAGATAATTAAATGAGCCCCGATTTGGCTGCGACCTAGCAGACAAATTTGGTGTTCCAAAGAAAAATATGAAACAAGACGAAATCTTTAAATCCTATAACGATAATATCCTAACGACCTACACGCGTATGCCAGCGATTTTTGTCAAAGGCAAGGGCTCTGTCTTGACGGATGTCCAGGGGAAGAAATATTTGGATTTTTTTCCTGGTTGGGGTGTTAGCAATCTAGGGCATTGTCACCCTAAGGTGATGGGGGCCATTCGCGAACAGATTGGTAAGCTTATTCACATACCGAATAATTTGTATAATCCTTATCAGGCGAAGTTGGCTCAGGAGCTTATCCGGATTTCTTTTCCAGGAAAGATTTTTTTCTGTAACAGTGGGACAGAGGCTAATGAAGCGGCAATTAAGTTTGCTCGCGCTTATGGTAATGGCACTCGTTTTGAGATTATAACGACGGAGAATTCTTTTCATGGCCGTACCATGGGGGCACTGACTGCAACAGGCCAGCCTAAGCATCAAAAAGGTTTTGAACCTCTTTTACCTGGATTTAAGACAGTACCATTTAATGATTTAAATGCCATTGAGGCTGCCCTTAGCGATCAAACGGTTGCGATTATGCTGGAACTTATTCAGGGGGAAGGTGGTATTAATATAGCCACTCAAGAATATGTGAAGGGGTTACGTAAGATTTGCGATGAGAAGAAACTTTTGTTGATTGTCGATGAAGTTCAAAATATGGTTAGTATGGAAGGTTCATATTATAGTACATTATATAATGCAATTCATGATGCGCCAAAAGATTTAAGAATTGTTTTATTATCGGCAACACC
>JBAXBI010000115.1:0-5060 GCA_037142055.1 Candidatus Omnitrophota bacterium
TATTTTTAAACTCCATTATATCTATTTCCACCTGTCTTACTATTCGTTGGTTAAAATAATCATCAGTAAACTTTGGTGAATATAAAACATTAAAATCTCTTTTTAAGGCTAGTCGTAATTGTTGTTTAGTTATTTCACTCATAAAATTATCTTAACCACTTTATTATATACCCCGAATCCCTTACAACCTTCTTCGCTAAAGATGTCTATGGTCGGATATTTAAACTTTTCGTGAACCCAATATGCGGTCCTATCCTCAACCACATATTCCTTACCATTGTTTTTTTGTAGCTTTTACGGAGGAGAGAGTAGAGTAATGAAAACCGCTCAACTCACTCCGCCGTAAAAGCTCATTACTTTTGTTATTTATTTTAAATTTTCCAACTTAATTTTTAAATCTTCTATGATCGCCACCAAATCTTCAACCGAATATCCTTTGTGTCTCCAAGAGTCTTGAACCAATTTATTAAACCACTCTAAGCCATTTTCCCTTATCAACCTTTCGGCATAAAGGTCTAGCTCGCCGGAATTATGTTGATTACATTTGACGCATTGGCAGCGAACATTCCTAAAATCAAAGTCTAGTCTGTCGTGTTTATAATGTCCGGCGTTCATCTCGGTATAGCGCTTAACCGCTCCGCAGGTATAGCATTCGTTGTAGCCGTCCAAATTAGCCCCTGTGCGTCTTACTATCTCGCTCATTAACTTCCACGCCTTTTTGTGTAAAGTCTTGCGTAGCGACTCTTTAAATCCCTTTGTGGACTCGTGGCGTTCTTTCTTGAGGAATGCCTTTTCTTCCTTTATCGTTTTCTCCCTGGCTTTTAAGCACCCCCAACAAAAGTTAGAATTGGCGTATTTAGGTTTTAGCCCGCAAGTTTTACAAGGTTTTATCGGCTTCATATTTTTTGTGTTTTTCAATTATCTCGTTTAAAAAACCAGCCAAACTTTTCTTCCCTTTCTTCTCTCTTAGGTAAGAGAGCTGGTCAGGCTTTATCCCTATAGTCTTAGTGTATTCGCTTGTGCTGAAGTCTCTCATACATATTGAATATCTTTAACATCTTCAATATATTGAACAAC
Organism: Candidatus Omnitrophota bacterium; assembly: GCA_037142055.1. GTDB lineage: Bacteria > Omnitrophota > Gorgyraeia > Zapsychrales > Fredricksoniimonadaceae > JACQCF01. Next base: position 1,078 of record JBAXBI010000115.1, read on the forward strand.
TTGAACATATTGAAGTAGTTCCCTTTTCCTATCTTCTCTCCCTCCCCAATAGTTATTTCTGAATCCGTCTTGCCCTAGGGCGATAATACGCCCATTAGACTTGTTTATAACTTATATTTGGAGTGGGTGGAGCTGTTAAAAGGGTAAAAGCAATGTTCCTCTTGCGGTGATGATCCGCTGGTTAATCACAGGATAGAGGTTTTAAAAAAAAGTGTTCTGGTATAATCAATCCAACTGCGTAGGGGCTTAGTTCCACGCAATCGGATATGGTGATTAGACCATAACACTTTCTTCTAAGCCCCTATTGGATTACTTAAATTGTATCACTTTAAATAACTATGTCAAACCCCTTTATTTGTGGGAAAATTTTGACGTTTTTTTGTAGTTTTCCACAGGCACAAACAGTTTATCTTGGATAAACTCTAAAATCTTTCTTTGGACTTTACCGTGTTCTAAATTATCCGAGCAGTCGCAGATCATTTTTAACAGCTGGCTCTCTGAAAAATCTATTAGCTCTTGCGCTCGGCGGCAATAAACATCTGTTCTGTCCTCGTATTCTTTGACTGAGGGCATTACGAAGCAAGATCCGACTAACTCCATACAGAGAGAATAATAACCTTTTACTTCCGGGGATATTGATTGATTGTGCATATAATTATAAATAAATTTCGTCAGGGTTTGGGCTAGGAACTCCGCATTCTAGTTCGATTGCGTCGATGTATTTGCCAAACTCTTCTTTTGTTAATTTTGTCGTTGAGGCCGGAATCTTTACCTCTTTTCCCATAACTGAAATAAACTTTGGCGGGAGATGTTTGCGTTTAAAATACTCGTGAAGGTCGTTCGGATTATCGCCTAACTCCCAACTGATAATTGTTAGATAAGCCCAATAGTATCTATTTTGCTGGCTTGACCTCGCTTCCTTCCATTCTTCAAATGTCAGTCTGAATTTCCCTTTACTGTTCTTAATGAAATTGATAACTACATCAGAAAGATTGCCGTTCTCCACCTTCCACTGGCGAGATATTTTCATACTATTTTTTGTAATTATCCAGGTAAAATACAATTTTTGCCTTTATTTCGTCCATAAAATCATTCATTGTTTTAATTAGGTATTCAGGGTAAAGACCCTCTCTAAGTTTAAAATTTTTATCAAAATCTTCAATTATCTCTTTTTTAGTCATATTAAAATAATTTAGTTTGTATAAGCTCCGGCTCTGCCGGCTCTAAAGGTTTAATCTCCTCCCTTTCCTCTACTATCGCCATTGAGCCGTCGGGCATTTGTTGCCACTTTTTAATTACTCCTGGATCGATAACTCTTGGAAAGCTATCGGCGTTGACCTCTCCAGGTCTTTTGAGTAATAATCCCTCTAAATTTACCCCGACCTTTATAAGGTATTTCCAGCGGTTATAATTTCTGTAAGATATTACTAGGTCTGTCTTGGCCCAGGTTCTGTCCTCTAGTCTGAACTCCACCCTCACGAATTGGCCTCCATTACGGCTTCTCTTGATCGGGTGAATTTTTATGATTTGGCCTTTCATATTTTTAGTTAATTATCATAACCTTCGTATTCGCACTCTATCCTCTCGGCTGTCCTTTTACCCTCTCCTCTTGATCCAGTTCTTTTAGCTCCCCTGGTTTCCTTCAGGATAAGCCATTCTATCTCGCTCCTGCTCGGTGGATAATAGTGATAATATTCTTGGTATTTTGGGACTTGAGGCTCTTTTTTTCTTCTTTTATCTACTACAAGAATATGGTGTGAAATATTTACTTCAGGGTCATGCTCGCAATCTCTCCAAGACATATTATTTAATATAATTTCGGCAAGCCCAAACGTTTTGGCCGGCTTCTAGTTTTTTAATCGTCCATTTCACGGCGCAAGTTAAATCATAAGCGCAGCTATCCGGGACTTGTTTTTGCCAATAGGAATTTATTTGAGCAATCCCTCGATCTCGGCTCCCTTTTGGGTAATTTTTCTTGTTGTTAGTCCATTCGGGGTGAAGGTTGCTCTCACAATTCAGTAGTTTGATTAAATACTCCGTATTTTTATAGCCCATTTGGTCAGCTATTTCTCTTACTTTAACCTCTTGCTCAGGATTCTTTGTCGTTAGCTTTATCAGTCTCACGTGTGGCTTGATATTTGGGGCTTTGTGGGGTCTTATTACATTATCTGATAAATCGGTCGGGTGGCTTAATATCACCGCCATAAAGGCGTATAGAGCCAAATTGACAACAACTAAAACCAAATTGACAACTTTCTGTCTTTTTTTCGCTTTCCTTTGTCTTTTTAGCTCCTGGATATACATATTATTTCAATTTTAAGGTTCTTACCTTGGAGCTTCTAGGCATTTCCAACCACCCCTTAGCTTGTATTCCTATAATCGCCGCCCAAACTGCGCCTACGCTCTTTACTTCCCATTTCTTCCCTAAAGCGTCGTGGATTTCCCGACCTGTCGGAGAAAATTTGTTCTTAGCTAAAAGCTGGCAGATAGCGTCATACACTTCTTGCTGTCTTGCTGTTAGCGGTGTCTTTGCGATTTTCATAGTTTTTTTATTTAATAAATTAGCTTATAACCGGCCCCGATTTTCTCACGCCGGAAAGGTTTATCGGGGACGGCACATAAGCGAACTTATGATTTTAAATTTTCTGGCCGTGTTCTTCTCGGTGGTGTTTGAAGCATAGCCATTTTACAAACAAAGGTTTTCTGTAATCGGGGTGGTGAGCTTGAGATTTTGGATCGCCGCAAATTTCACAAGGTAGTTTTTTTAATTTACCATCTCTTATCATATTATTTACTTTTGCATTAGCCTTGGTTTTTCCTGGATGTAGGCGACTTCTTTTGCGCCTATACTCCCTCACTTTGTCCTTTCTATTTTGTGTTTTAAATCTTTCTTTCTCATACTTTTTTACCTTTTCTCTTCCTTCTTCTGAATTATACCTTTCTTTGGCATCTTTTTTGGTGCAGTTTTTACATTTTCCTAAATGGCCGTCTTTAGTCATAGGATGTTTGTAAAATTTACCCAATTCTTTCTTTTTTCCGCATTTGAAACATTTTTTTGTCATAATTGTTGTGAAACCTTATCGGGCAAAGCGGTTTCACTTGCCTGCCCGATAGGAACAATTTTAATTGTTAAGTAGAGTAGTTTTACAGCTTGCTCGGGCTGAGATTAAAAGGTATTTGTTCTACGTTTATTTCCTTACCGGGGCACAGATAATCTTCCTCTTCGGCTGGGGTATAACTTTCTTGGCGGGAAACCGGGGACTGGTTATTGTTTGCTTGAGGTTGGGAGCCGTCTTTCTTGCTGTTCATTTTTTTGATAGCTTCGTTTACCTCACTCATCTCTTCGGCAGTCAAAATATTTACCAGATTGGTTGCCGGAAGGAATTTAACCATATTCTGATAAGTCTTGCCGTTGGCCATCGCCTTGTTTTCAATTAGCGACCTTACTTGCTTTTTTTCTTCGACAAGCCAGTTGATCGTCTTCTCGGATACCCCCTTGGCTTCCTCGTCTTGGGTCAATTCTCGTCCGATGAGCCCTTCAATAACCCGATAGAGCATATTTTTGCCGTCTCTTTGGGTGACGTAAAGAGCGGTCGGGACAAATTTCTTTGTCATTATCTTCCCGCGGGCCGGATTGCCGTCTTTGTCTTTGCTGTCTAGGCAGACAAAGGTGAAAGATAATTTCGTTTCATTCTCGCCGCTCTTTTGGCTGATACTGTCTTCATAGTTGACGTCGATCAGTTGGAACTGATAAATGTCTTCGTTCAATTGTGAGAAGTTTCCTCTTTCCTCCTTCTCAAAGGTTCTTCCTTGGTTTAACATTTTGATTTTTGCCTTGTGCCCATCCGGGCTGATGGCTTAATTATTATTTTTCAAAATACTCGGTTAAGTTCTTCTTCGCTTGGTGGCTATATTGACCGGTGCCAGTTTATTCTCTCTCTTTTCTAGCCCCTAACATTTCTTTGAGTATCTTTTTGCTTTCT
>JBAXBI010000116.1:0-5014 GCA_037142055.1 Candidatus Omnitrophota bacterium
GCACCATTACAGCCTGTTCCTTAGTTAACAAACTTAAAACAAATCCCAACAAGGAGAGAAAATAAATTCCCCTTACATAACAATAGAGAGTTAACAAGACGAACAATACACTTAAGATATTAGATATCCCAGAAACACACGCAACCGCCTCACTTTGTACAGGGTGAATAAGAAAAAGCAGGCTGATAAAAAAGGCTAAACCTTTAGAAAATTGCAAACGACACAAAAGACTAAAAAGAAGGAGACCATTTATAATATGAATCAAGACATTAACAAAATGAAATCCTGCAGCATGAAAACCAAAAAGCCGATACTCCAGGCGATAAAACACCTCTAATACCGGTCTATAATAAGAATTAATCCCTGCCAATGCAGAATCATTACTTGAATGGAGGAATAAATCTAAAAGATGATCTAAACGGCTAATCTGAGGATTTTGAGCGATAAAAATAACATCATCATGAACAAATGGATGATTAATCGCATTAAAAAAAACAAGAAAGGTAATAACAACAAGACTTAAGGCATACCTTATCGAACCCACAAGGCATTAACCATTAAATTGCTGTTTTAATTTGATTGCGTTGGCTTTAATTTCTTCAAACTGACCATCAACCGTATTAATTAAACTTTCAACACCAACGATATCGTTCTGTTTGGCAAATTGCTCTAATTGAATGAAGGTTGCATGCATGCGTTTAGCCGAAATATTACCCGAGGAACCTTTCATAGAATGAGCCACTTCTTTAATCCTAGAGAAATCATTCGTAAGTAAAGCTTCTCCTAAATCATGACGCTTAACAATAAAATCTTCTTGGAAAATATCCAATAATTCCAATAAAAGTTCCTTATCGTCCTGTACTCTTTCAAGAACATCTGGTAAATCGATAATATCTTCTGCCATAAGATTCCTTTCTAAGGATTAATTTTTAAGTCTTTGAGAAACCAAGCCTACAATCTCATTATAAAGCATACCACGGTCGATCGGTTTTGAAACATACCCATCCATACCAGAGGTTAAATACCGTTCGCGGTCTCCAGACATGGCATTGGCTGTCATGGCTATAATAGGAACGTGAAGACCTGTTTGTTTTTCTTCTCGACGGATAATTTGTGTGGTTTCAACCCCATCTAAAATAGGCATCTGATCATCCATCAAAATAACATCAAAAGCTTGTTTATTAAGAAGATCTAAAACTTCCTGGCCATTGACAACCGCTGTCGCATGCCAACCATATTTCTCTAAAATCTTAACAGTTATACGCTGATTAATAGGATTATCTTCAGCGACTAATATCCGTAAATCCTTAATTTCTTCTGGAAGAGTTTGATTACTATTTTGATTAACAGCTGTTTCTTTCGCTTTCACAAGCGCATTAGGCCTATGTCCAAAAATAATTGAAAAACAAAATGTGCTGCCTTGTCCCTCAACGCTGTTAACCCAAATTTGCCCCCCCATCATCTCAACTAATTTCTTACAAATGGCCAATCCCAACCCTGTACCACCATAGCGACGGGCTGTTGTATTATGAGCTTCCGTAAAAACATCAAAAACTGTCTCTAAATTCTTTTGTGGAATACCTATTCCCTGGTCAATAACTTCAAATTTAATCATGCAGTCATTCTCAGAGAGAGCCTCTACCTTTGTCGTGACCTGCACCTTCCCCTTATGAGTAAACTTAATAGCATTATTAACTAAATTTACTAATACCTGACGAAAACGGACCGGATCGCCTATGAGCACACGAGGAATCTTAGGATCAATAACCCAGGTCAAATCAATTTGTTTATTTCGCGCCAAAACAGAAAGCCCTTTACAGACATTTTTCACAATATCTGCAACTTGAATTTCCATATCCTCAATCACAACTTTACCCGCTTCTGCCCGAGATAAATCTAGGATGTCATTAATAAGACTAAGAAGTGTCTGCGCAGAATCTTTAGCCACAGTCAAATTATCTTTTTGTTCATCTGATAAGGAGGTATCCAATGTCAAATCCAACATACCAATAACAGCATTCATAGGAGTACGGACTTCATGGGACATCTTAGCCAAGAAAACACTTTTGGCGTGATTGGCCTCTTCTGCTGTCATTTTCGCTTGAACCAACTCTTGTTCAACTATCTTTTGACGAGATATATCATATAAAATTCCTATAGAACCAATAACCTTACCTTCACTATTTTTAAGAATAGAAATAGAGGCATTAACATCTAAAACAGTGCCAGCTCGGCGAATAACCTTGGTAACAATATCCGATATAATCCCTTTCTTACGGATATCCAAAGAACGCATACGTCTCCACTCTTCTTTAGGATAAAGCTCTTGTACCAATTTATTAAAGAGATCTTCACGGCCCATCCCCAACATCTTCTCCGCCATACGATTCCAAGCTACAATACGCTCTTGGGCATCCGTCACTGTGATTGCGGCGGGAGAATTCTCGAAGATGACACGAAACATCTCTTTTGATTCTAAGAGATTCTCGCCGAGTCGATTTTCAATTTTCTTAGTTGATTTCATGTTTTAGATGTAAATTTAATGTTTTTTAAAACAGCAATAAAGGCAATGATACCTATAGAAATTCCCAAAAATTTTAGACATATTTTAAAAATTCTCACAAAAACTGGCTGATGCGCTAACAAAGAAAAAACAAATAATGTAAGTGCTATAGAAAAACCACAAACTAAAAACAAAAAAATCGCAAATAAACTAGCAATCAGCACTACGGCTAAATGATAAAACCAAATATTTCCCTTGGCAATTTTACTGGCGGCTAACCCTATACGTCTCATATGATTAGAACTCTTAGTTTAGTTGTCTATTTAAACTTTTTACTCTTTGGAACATTACACTGACTTTTATCATATCATTCAAATGAAAACCAGCCTAACACAGATACTGAATTCCTTAGCGTTCAAATTTAACCACTTCCTGCCACCAAGAATGACTATCCCATTTTAAAGCGGCCTTCCAAAGGGCTTGGGCCGTTTTGGTTTTTAAATGATCTGGAGCGCGTTTAAAAAATGTCTTAGCTACAGGATAACCGTTATCAAGATATTCTTTAGCCTGAATCAGACATTCTAAAATATCCGCATCACGCGCCACAATACTCTCAGGGCTTGCTTGTTTATCGTAAGACTCCCGCATCTTGGAGAGTTCGTTTTTAACTTTTATATTTATATTTTTAAGTTGATCAGCAAAGGCCTTTTGCTCGGCAAGGCGAAAGTCTATGTAATAGTGGCCCATTTTATGCAAATCGTTAATACGGGCTTCATGAATATCATTAAAGAGAGTCATGGTTAAAACTTGGTAAGGATCAACTCCCTCACAATGGGCCAGATAAAACCCAATGACGGCACAACGGAAACAATGTTCAGCAACAGTTTCTGGATTTTCAATACCAGCAACCCACCAGCCACTTCGTTTGACACGTTTAAGAAGACCAGCTTCAGCAAAGAAATTAAGCGCGTTGACGTGCGATTTCGTAACAGATGATTGCGGCTGCGTGCGCGACATTAAGCGACATCCTTTCATGTTTCATTGGAATCATAACTTCCTTATCTAATCTTTTGCGAATAATTTCCCTGACTCCTTTACCCTCTGAGCCTAAGACCAATCCTAGAGGAAATTGCATGGAAACATCAAAAATGGAATTCGAATCTTTAGTGGCCGTGCCCATAATCCAAAAGCCTAACGATTTTGCTTTCTCGATAGCGTTGCCTAGATTTGACACCCGCGCGTTCGAAATATAATTGTCTCCTCCACAAGCTACCCTCAAAACAGTCTCGGTTACACCAACAGACTCCGTTGTAGGTATAACAATGGCAAAATCTCCCAAACTCCCACAAGTACGCATAATGCCACCTAAATTCTGTGGGTCAGTTAAATTATCTAGAAAAACAACATTCCAATGCTTCTTAATAGCCGTTTGTAATAAATCACTAATTTCCATGTATGGAAAATCATCCACATCAGCAACAATCCCTTGGGTATTTAAATTACGCGCGAGCTTTTGAATCTTCGTATAAGGAACAACAGAAACGGGAATCCCCCACTGTTTACCTTTTTGATTGATATAGACGGCCTCAGTATGGCCTTGCTCAATAAATATACACTTGATGCTTTTTGGATTACTCTTGAGTCTTTCTAAAACTGGGTTCTTACCGTAAAGTTTCATTTTTTTATTCCTAGTCTCAAATAAAATAATGGCCGCAGAATACTCCACCAACTAATCAACGGGATCATTTTTGTATAACCACCCATTTTTTTAGGCGGGTAAATCTTTGTCACAAAAACTTCTTTAAATTTATACCCTAGCGTCAATACTTTCCACAAAATATAAGGCTCCAATTCATAGGTGTTGAGCCATTTTTGGTTTAAATTAATATCCTTATCTTTAAAAATTGTGAGTCTTATAGCACGAAAACCATTAGTCGTATCTGTCAATTGACGACCGGTAAAAACAGAAAACACCCAAGGATGCAAACGGGTTGCAAATTTTCGATACAATGGCATTTGCCCGCCCGAGCCTACTTTTCCAAAATAGCGAGAACCTTGGATTAGATCGCAACCGTCTTTGACAATGGGTTCAAGCAAACAAGGGATTTCCTCAGGATTATCTTTATCATTACCTGCCATAATAACAATAATGTCATACCCATGGGATATGGCATGTTCGATGGCCGTACGAATAGCCGCCCCTACACCGCTGCGTTTCTGGTGCTTAATCGTCTGCACACCTCGGTCCTTATACTCGGCAATCATTTCACTGGTGCCGTCATCGGAACCGTCATCAACAATTAAATAATCTGCCTTTTCGCGCACACCACTTTTTAAAAATCTCTCAATGACGTTACGCAATTTGATATGCTCATTAAAAGCAACAGGACAAACAAGGATCTTTAGGGTCATATTAAACTTTAGGAATTAAATGGTTTCGATCGATTGAATATTTTAAACCGCAAGAACATCCTAAATCGTCATCTAACTTACGGCCACAGCGGCAAGCAT
>JBAXBI010000117.1:0-4995 GCA_037142055.1 Candidatus Omnitrophota bacterium
GTCCGTGAATCTGTTCATTCATAATAATTCCTTTCATTATATTAATTACTTCTAAGAGAAATTTTTCTTATTATCCATATTTTGGCCATATTCTGCAAATATTCTCTTAATACCCTTGGAGGTTATAAGGCAACCTCTAACTAAATGACTAAATTTGCATAAAAATTAAATTTAGATATAATGGGGCACTTATGAAACTTGGATCTATAGAACTTAACCAGCCACTCGCTCTGGCACCCATGGAAGATGTCACTGAACTTCCCTTTCGTTTAATCTGCAAACGTTTAGGCGCGGATTTAGTTTATACAGAATTTACCGCCTCTGAAGCGTTGATTCGTGATATTCCTCGAGCACTAAAGAAGATTGCCATTGACGATGAAGAAAGACCTGTAGGCATACAAATCTTTGGCGGACGACCGGAAGCTATGGAAGGCGCGGCCGAAGTCGTTGAAAAATTCAAGCCAGATTTTATCGATATCAACTGCGGCTGCTGGGTCAAGAACCATGTCGCCCGTAATGAAGGCGCCGGCCTCTTGCGGGACTTAGATCTCTTCGAAAAGATTGTCAAAGCAACGGTTAAGGCGACCAAACTTCCTGTTACAGTAAAAACCCGCTTAGGATGGGACGAGGAAAGTATTGTTATTTTAGATGTCGCTAAGATGGTTGAACAAGCAGGCGCTAAGGCGCTGACTCTTCATTGCCGTACCCGCTCCCAGGCTCACAACGGCTTTGCCGACTGGGCCTGGCTTGAAAAGGTCAAGCGAGTTATCTCCATTCCCTTAATTGGAAACGGAGACATCACAACCCCAGAAGATGTAAAAGCCATGCTTGAAACCGGCTGTGACGGTGTTATGATTGGCCGAGGAGCTATTGCTAACCCATGGATCTTTAAACAAGCTAAGCATTACCTTACGACTAATGAACATTTGCCTGAACCTTCTTTTGAAGAAAGAATACAGGTCTGTATCGAGCATCTAAAACTTAACGTCGCCCACAAGGGTGAGAAATATGGCGTGCAGACCTTTCGTAAACATTACACAGGCTATTTAAAAGGGCTTCCTAATATAAGCGCTCTTCGCACTGAACTTATGAAATATACGCAATTGGAACAGGTAGTAACCAAATTAGACCAATATTTAGGAGAAAGTATCCTACACCCGTAAACTATGCAAAAATTTGATATTATCACTATCGGCTCCGGTGGCGGGGCCAAGATCTCTTCTCCTGCCGCTTCCATGGGCTTTAAGGTTGCGGTCATTGAAAAGGACCGGCTAGGTGGCACCTGTTTAAACCGAGGCTGTATCCCCTCTAAGATGCTTATCCATCCGGCTGATGTCGCCATCGCAATCAAAGAAGCGAATCGTTTTGATATCCAAAATAATCCTCAATTAAATGTCGATTTTGCAAAACTTGTTAACCGCATCTCAGCAACTGTTGATAGCGACTCTGACAAAATCTTAACCAGCTACAACAAACATCCCAATATCACCACCTTTAAAGGTGAAGCTAAATTTATCGAAAACAACATTATTGAAGTCAACGGCCAGCAATTAACGGCTGATAAAATCTTTATTGCCGTAGGCGCTCGTCCTCAAATTCCAAATATCCCAGGCCTTGCCGGTACGCCGTTTATGACCTCAACAGAGGCTTTACGGAAAACATCTTTACCTTCCTCCATGATCATCTTAGGCGGCGGCTATATTGCCTGCGAATTAGGTCACGCCTATGGCGCCTTAGGGACAAAGGTAACCTTTCTAGTGCGTTCTTCCCTGCTGCGCCATGAAGATGCGGAGGTTTCTAATGAATTTTACAAAGTCTTTTCTCAATATCACAACATCCGCTTAGAGGCATTACCTACTAAGATTGAATATACCAACGGTCAATTTTACGTTCATACCAATTATGGCACCTTTAATGCTGAAAGTTTACTGGTGGCAACAGGCGTGGCCTCTAATGTGGACACCTTGGATTTGATTAACACCGACATCGAACTGACCCCTGGGAATTTCATTAAAGTTGATGAACACCTTCAAACAACGGTCCCTAACATTTACGCCTTAGGTGATTGTATCGGTCGATACCTATTTCGCCACAGCGTTAATTTCGAAGGCGAATATTTGTTTGATTATCTCTTCGCAGGCAAGGTGAAGAATCCTATTCAATATCCTCCCATTCCCCATGCCGTCTTTACTCATCCACAGATAGCCGGTGTCGGAAAAACCGAGAATGAACTAAAAAAAGAAGGGGTTGATTATATCGTCGGGTTTAATCCTTACAAAAACTCCGCCATGGGCATGGCCCTTTTATCAGAATACGGCTTTTGTAAACTGCTTTTTGAACGTAAATCACGCAAACTGCTCGGCGGTCATATCATTGGCGATGAAGCATCCAACATGATTCATATGGTCATTGCTTTCATGAATATGAATGCCACCTTAGATGATATGTTGCGCATCATTTATATTCATACAGCTTTACCAGAAATTGTCCGCAATGCTGCCCGAAAGGCAAAAACAGCGCTGGACAAAAACGTAATAAGAGTATAAAAATAACTTGTTGTTTTAAAGCACAATAATGAAATCCCGATTTTGTCTGCTAGGTCGCAGCCAAAACGGGATAAATTCACACAGGCTAAGTTGACGTCGTCCTTTCAGGACTCCATAACTTAGGTGTTCATTTATGCGTAATTCTGATACAGCCATATCCATCAAAAACTTAACCAAGTTTTATAAAAAATTCCAAGCTTTAGATAAAGTCGGCTTTGAAGTCAAACGTGGAGACTTTTTTGCCTTCCTAGGTCCCAATGGCGCCGGAAAGACCACCACCATCAATTGTCTAACAGGTCTATCCAACTATCAAAGCGGTGATGTTAAAGTATTTGGGTATGATGTCACGAGTGAATATCTTCATTCCCGCCGTCTCATAGGTCTTTGCGCACAAGAATTTAACTTTGATCCATTTTTAACTATCTATCAACTCTTAACCTATCAAGCACAGTATTTTGGCATCCCTCCTATCGAAGCTAAGAAGCGTTCTTGCCAGCTGCTGGAACGTTTTGGTTTAATTGATAAACGCCATTACAAACACCGCGCTCTTTCAGGGGGCATGAAAAAACGCCTGCTACTCTGCCGTGCCCTAATTCATGATCCAGAGATTCTAATTCTGGATGAACCCACTGCAGGTTGTGATCTGGAATTAAAATTTCTTATATGGGATTATTTGGCTCAACTTAACCGTGAAGGTAAAACTATATTTCTAACTACGCATTACATGGAAGAAGCCGAACGACTTTGCAAAACAATCGGCATTATCAATCATGGACGTATGTTACGCATTGGAGATAAGAAGCAAATCTTACAGGATAAAAGCCTAGAAGAAATTTTCTTAGAAATTACAGGATCGGAGTAAAGAAACCTACTTATGTTACATCTTATCACTAATCCTATCGGAGTCTGGGCTTTATCAAAAAGAGAAATCCATCGCTTCTTTTCGGTTGCGAATCAAACGATTTTTCCCCCACTGGTTTCCTCTGCTCTTTTTATATATATCTTTGGAGTGGCCATTGGATCCCGTATTACATTCTCTTCAACAGGCCTTTCTTATCTGCAATTTATCGTCCCTGGCCTTATGGCAATGCATTTGATTACCAGTAGTTATGAAAACACCTCCTCATCACTATTTATCGGACGCTGGCATAACCATATTCAAGAAATTCTTCTCTCCCCTCTGTCTTATATAGAAATGGTCTTAGGGTTATTAGCAGGTGGGGTAGCCCGTGGAACGATCGTTTGTTTGGGAGTTTGGGTTATCTCCTGGATCTTTACACCCAGCTTTGTAGCTCATCCATTAGGACTACTTTATTTTATGACCCTCATTTCTGTTATCTTCTCCTGCGCTGGTATGATGGGGGCCTTGTGGGCCGAAGATTTTGGAATGCTCTCTATTTGGAATACTTATCTCATTGTTCCTCTGGCCCTTTTAGGTGGTGTCTTTCACCCATTATCTATGCTGCCGGCACCTTTACAAATTGCTTCCCACTTTAACCCTATGTACTACTTAATTTGTGGTATTCGCTGGAGCATGACCAATACAGGTGACACTTCCCTTCCTATCTGCGCTACTGCAACCTTCCTTCTCGCCAGTTTATTCTTCATTGCGACAGTGTATTTGTTTAAGATTGGCTACAAATTAAGAACTTAGCAGAATTTTAACTTATTAAGGATTAACCATATCTGCAAAGTTAAAATTATGACTGGCACAGGCGAAGGCTAAACGATGAAAATCTTCTGCAGATAATTGATCCATCCCTAAGGTCCATACCGCCTCTTCTTTAATCGCCTTAGTAATGTCTGAAACATTCTGGAGCTTTCCTTTAATCACTTCATCCTTATTTGCTTCTTTAGCCAATTTAGAGAATAAAACATGTCCAGCCCATGCATACTCTGAACGGCTTCCCATCATCCATTCCCGTTGAAACGTCAATATTTGACTTAATACGTAATATGGCAATGATTTATCCAATAATTGGCGTAACATTACCCTTGCTTCTAATATTGAATCCTTGCTTATTGGGTCTTTTAAATCAAGATCCTCCGAAATAAAATAAACACCACCTGAATTAAGCAAATTAAAGTCAACTACATGTTGTCTTCCGTGAAGACGAAAATGATCCATCAAAAGACCCAGATCTTTATCTCCAGGAGCTTTTAATCCCCACTGCTTTTCATGAAGTTTAAGCTGAACACAAAACAAATTATCTGTCGTTACAATTCCAGGTTCAAATTTTGTTTTGGCCTGATCATAAAATTCTTCAAAAAGCTTATAGTCATCTTTTAAAGTCACATACAATTCATAGGGGAAGACTGTTACTTCATTAAAAGAGGCAGACTCAACTATTGGCTTAATAAACCACGGCAGCTTTATTAAGCTCTCTCCCAAAATGAATTCAGTATACTTAGTCGATACTGAAAAACTGTTTTTAAGCAAATTTTAACG
>JBAXBI010000118.1:0-4992 GCA_037142055.1 Candidatus Omnitrophota bacterium
CTACCTTTTCTCCTGAAGATCTTTTGTTAGTGATTGGTAAAATAGAAAAAAGATTAGGTCGTGTGCGTGAGATTCTTAATGGGCCTAGAGTTATCGATATTGATATTTTATTATACGATGATGTAAAAATAGTAACCCGCAAATTAATTATTCCTCATCCGCGAATGCTGGAGAGAAAATTTGTCATGCAACCATTAGAAGAAATAAATCCAACCCTATGCGCATTATTAAAGAGATAAGCCAATTACGTAAAATCCTAGATCAAGCTCGTTGTAAAGGGCAAACCATTGGCTTCGTTCCGACGATGGGATGCTTTCATGAGGGGCATCTGTCTTTGATGCGTCAAGCTAAAAAAAACAATGATATTTGTGTTGTAAGTATCTATGTTAACCCTGTTCAATTTGGACCTAAAGAAGATTTTAAAAAATACCCTCGAGATTTAAAGCGAGACTCGTCGATGGTAAAAAAAGAAAATGTTGACATTCTTTTTATTCCGTTTGATAATGAAATCTATCCTAAAAGCTATTTGACATACATCGACGTAGAGAAAATTTCCCAAGTGCTTTGCGGCCGTTTCCGTCCTGGACATTTTAGAGGTGTTGCAACCATTGTTGCTAAGCTTCTTCATATGGTGACCCCAAATGTTTTATATTTAGGGCAAAAAGATGCACAGCAGGTCGCGGTCTTAAAAGCGATGGTTAGGGATTTGAATTTTCCTGTGAAGGTTGAAGTTGTTTCCACCTGCCGTGAAGCAGATGGTTTGGCAATGAGCTCTCGTAATAAGTACTTGTCTCTTAGTCAACGCGAAGAATCCGTAGTGCTTTATAAGGCTTTGCGGAAGTCTCAAGAGATGATTGCTCAGGGACAACGATCATCAGCCAGAATAAAGTTAGCTATAACCAACATGATTCAAAAAGGCTCATCAGGAAAAGTTCAATACGTGCAATGTGTGAATGCAGACACCCTTGAAAATCTTAAAAGGTTAGAGGGTAATATATTAATTGCTTTGGCGGTGTTCTTCGGTAAAACCAGACTCATTGATAATGTATTCATCCCCATTCATGAATCGAAGCAAAACAAAAATTAGAGTAGGTATATTAGGTTGCGGCGCTATAGGGTCACGGATTGCCCGCAGCATTAAGACAGAATGTGATGATTTTGCCTCTGTCACAGCGCTGTTTGATATTAATCCTTCCAAATCAGCTAATCTGGCCAAGCATCTTCCTTATAAGAACGTTGTCCAAAAGTCTTATGTTCAATTATTAAGTCATTGTGATTTAGTTATTGAGGCCGTTAATGCGCCTGATACGCATGAATTAATTCGTCAGGCAATAATGGCAAAGAAAGATATTTTAGTTATGAGTGTAGGGAAACTGCTGGATGGAGAATCTATTTTAAAATTAGCCCAAAAGCAAGGTTGTCGTCTTTTAATTCCATCAGGGGCTGTGGCGGGTATTGATGCTATAAAAGCGGCCAGGCTTGGAAAAATTCAACAGCTTACTTTAACAACCCGTAAGCCTGTTTATGGCTTTGCAGATAACGCTTACGTACAGCAAAAGAAGATTAACCTTTCTCAGATTGTTAAGGAAACGGTATTATTTGATGGTAACGTAAAGGAGGCTGTAAAATGTTTCCCTCAGAATATCAATGTGGCAGCAACCATTGCGTTGGCCTCTGGTGCGAAAGATAAGTTGCGGATTCGTATTACAACCTCTCCTGAGTTTAAGGTTAATTCCCATGAAATTGATGTAACGGGTGAATTTGGCAGATTGGTCACAAGAACTGAGAATGTAGTTTGTCCAGATAATCCTAAGACGAGTTATTTAGCTGTTTTATCAGCCATTGTGACGTTAAAACAGTATTTAGGACAGGTGAGAATAGGAACTTAATTAACAATATCCCGATGACCCATTAGATCGGATGTCGGGGCAGATCAACAACATAAGAAAGGGGTGAGAGTATGGCTTCAAAGAAAGTTGCTAAAGTTGGTATCAAGAAGGAAAAAGGTTTCCTGTACTTCTTAGATAAGCAAGGAGATATCTCTTCTGCTAAGATGGCCCGTGGTGGCAGCAAAGGCGGCGCACCAAAGAAAGTCGCTAAGGTTGGCGTCAAAAGAGAAGAAGGTTATCTTTATTTTATCGATAAGCAAGGAGACGTTTCCGCTGCAAAGATGGTTCGTGGAGGAACACGTAAGAAGAAGGCTCCTGCAAAGAAGGTTGTTGCAAAGAAGGCTCCTGCAAAGAAGGCTGTAAAGAAAGTTATCAAGAAGCGCAAATAAGGAGTTCTTTATTTAAGTGCAACTTAGACAACCTCTGTGCTTTATTAAGTGCAGAGGTTGTTTGGGTTTATCAAAATAATTGATATGAAAATCCACAGTTTCCATGATTAAGAGAAGAAATTATATAGAGAATGTTCAATGTGGTTTTCTAAATTTAAAACACATCCGTATTTTATAAAATTACAGTCTTTCTTATTCCTGGATTATTTAGGTAGGTTTTATTATCGGATAGGACTTAAGATTTTTGTTTATGTTTTAAAATATTCTTTAGATATAAAATCGATATATGTAAGGCATAGTTTTGCTAAAGACGCATGGATACCATGGATAAGTGATATTGATCTTACTGTTGTTATTGATCAAATGAGTTCAGAGATAGAAATAAAGTTTTTAAAGAAATTCACATTAATCCATAAGATTTTGAAGATACCTTTCCCATTCATTGAGCATGTTGATATTTTTAACCAGGAAGAGTTGAAGCTTAATTTCTTGTATGATGATCCTCTTTTAAATGGTTATGTGAGTGATTGGAAATTATTGAAAGGAAATGAAGTTAGAAGAAAGATTGTAGCCCATCATCAGGAAAACACTTTTGGATTACGAGTGCAGCATTGGGCGGTATTTATGCCGTTATTATTTAGAGATAAATTTGATAATAGAATGTATGTCAGAAAATATTATAAGTTTTTCGAGAAATTCTTATGTTTTGGTCCAGAGTATAATTTAGAGAACCTTGGCTGTCTTCTTAATAAGGCTCGAGGTTCTAATTTCTTGATGAACAATCCTGAAGATTTCGTATTAAAATCTTATTATTATTCAATTAATATTCTCGGCAACGCTTTTAAAAGACAGAATAACTTATTAGCACAGGCCACAAGATTTAAGTTTGTAGACACGGATGTTGATTTTGGGGGAGCATTTTTGAAGGAAATCGGTGTTTTTACAGAATCATTAGCAGGCATGAAGAATTTGATAAGGTCTGTATTTGTAGATCCTGGAACAATTCAAAACAACAAGTATAGAATATGGATCATTGTTGATAATCATATTAAAGAAAAAGAATTTATTGATCTTTTTAAACGGGTCAAGATAAATGCAGGTTCTTTCATAAGAGAAGGCATATATCCTTATGTTTTCTTTGAAAACACTTTAAATTTTTTATTAATGAATCGTTGGTTTTGGCCCTTTGAGTATGATCACTTAAGACGACATGCACACTTTATTTATGGAGAAAAGTTGTTTAGAGAAAATAATCGTCCCTCTGATAGCTCTCTTCTAGAGATGTCTTATAAATATGGATTCCTGTTGAAATATCGGCTAAGAAACGTAATGAATTATACTAAAGAGGAACTTCAAAAGTTTTTATGGAGCGTTCTTAATCGAAGATTGTTTTTAGAAAAGATGTATATCACCACAACTCCGAAAGAATTAATTAATGCCTATGTTGATTTGTTGCCTTCCAAAGAAACGGGTTGGGTTAGTAGTTTTCTTAGTAATCAGAAGGTTAGTAAGTCTGATTTTTATAGTCGTATGAGAACTATCTTAGAACTTGATTCATTTATTAAATTTCCTGTTGGAGATAAGGTGTTCTTATCTCTTAATTGATGGTTCATTAAGAGAGTTAAATAGTGTTTAAAGAAAATTTATTAGTAAAAAAGATTGTTGTTTTACGATTAAGTTCCTTAGGAGATGTGGTTTTAGCCACAACCATTGTTGAATCTTTACGTCTGAAGTTCCCTCAAGCTCGAATATCCTTTCTTGTTTTTAAAAAATATCAAGAATTGCTTAAGAATAATCCTCATATTGAGAATTTAATAACGTTTAATTACAGTGAAAATTTATTTTGTAATTTCTACAGCTTTATCAGAATCTTGATGAAACTTAGAAGGGATAGATTTGATTTATTAATTGATTTGCATCCCAAGGATTGGTGCTTCCCTAGGACTATTTTTTGGTCTTTTCTTTTTGGGAAATGTCTTACATCAAAAGTTCAAGTTAAGGTTAAAGCTTTGTCTTTTAAGACGATCAGAAACACTATTACTCTTGGGCATGGGGCTGGTATTCATACTATTGATCTTTATAAAAAGTCTTTATCAGGGCTTGGCATAAATGATATTGATGTAACCCCTCGGGTATATATTTCAAAAAAGGATGTAGAATTTTCCTACAATTATTTAGTTGAAAGAAACTTTAATAAGGATTGCTTATTAATAGGCCTTGTTCCAGGGGCTAGTTATTTAACAAAACAATGGCCAGAAGCAAAGTTTATTGATTTATGTAAAAGGCTTTCTTTAGAACCAAGAGCAAATTTAATTATATTTGGGGATTTAAAAGACAAGGCGCTTATTCATCGAATAGTAAAGGAAGTAAATTCTAATAACATTGCTATGGCAATTAATTTTGATTTAAACCATGTAGCTGCTCTTATTGCCCAGTGTAAAGTAGTTGTTTCGAACGATTCAGGACTGATGCATTTAGCTACAGCTTTTCGTATTCCAGTTGTAGCTATTTTCGGCCCTACGCACCCTCAATTAGGATTTGCACCTTGGGGGGATAATAATAAAGTGTTTTACTCGAAGATTTCTTGTAGCCCTTGCAGTCGCTGTCCTGCTCGCAGACGAACTCGCAGGTCCCGCCGCTGGCGGTGCCCGCGACGCAGCCCCCGTCGGTCTGGAAGGGGTTCGCGACGCAGCTCAGGCCGGACGAGCCGCAGG
>JBAXBI010000119.1:0-4986 GCA_037142055.1 Candidatus Omnitrophota bacterium
GATACAGCTTTCTTAAAGATTTCATAGCGCCTATAGCTCTTAGGCTTCATATTTTTCTTCAAATTCTCATAATACGTCGCCTTAGCTTTAAGCAACTCCCGCTTGTATTCCTCTACTGTTTTTAAAAAATCACCGGCCACGGTTTGTAAACTCCTTTAATTCTTCTAACTTCTGAAAGGCCCTACCTGAATCGATAGCATGTTCAGCCATACGAAGACCCGCTGTAATATTTTCAACCGCCCCTGCTATATATAGACTATAAGCGGAATTGACTAACACTATATCGCGCTTAGGTCCTTTGCCTGAATTTAAAATGTATTCTAAAATCCTAGTATTCTCTTGAGCATTCCCCCCTTTGAAATCATCTAATGAGGCACGGGCAATTTCCAACTCTTGAGGGTCGATATCATAGGAAATAATTTGATTGTCCTTTACTTCACTGATAAAGGTCTTTCCTGTTGTTGTAATTTCATCTAAGCCATCATGGCCATGAACCACCATAGCTCTTTTTGAGCCCAAGTTCATCAGTACATGCGCCATTGGCTCAACAAGATCTCGACTGTAGACTCCCGTCACCTGATGAGTTGCCCCTGCTGGATTAGTTAACGGACCTAAAATATTAAAAATCGTTTTAACTCCAAGGCTCTTTCTAACGGATGCTACATTTTTCATAGCAGGATGAAGACGTTGAGCAAATAAAAATGCAATCCCTACCTTATCTAGACATTCGCTGACAAAGGTTTCTTCCAAATGAACGTTAACACCTAACGCCTCCAATACATCCGCACTGCCACAAGGACTTGAAACCGAACGATTGCCATGCTTGGCCACAGCGACCCCACAGGAGGCGACAACAAAGGCTGTGGCTGTTGAGATATTAAAACTCCCCTTATGATCCCCACCCGTACCGACAACGTCCAACACAATCTCATTCTTGGTTTTGATAGGCACAACAAATTTACGCATAATCAAAGCACACGCTGTGATCTCCTCAACCGTCGGTCCTTTAGCATTAAGAGCCAATAAGAAATCCCCAATATCATCAAAAGAGGCATGCCCCGACATGATAATTTCCATAACCACTGTAATTTCAGCGTGGTTAAGGTTTTGACCTTGAGTAATCTTAGTTATGTATTCACGCATGGAGATTTAGAAAATTCTTAAGGATAGCTTTACCTTCCTTAGTCAATATCGACTCTGGGTGGAATTGAACTCCCCAGACAGGTAGTTTTTTATGACGAACGCCCATAATTTCCTCGTCATCAGTTGTCCAAGCTGTAATTTCAAGACAATCCGGCAAGGTTTTCTTGTCAATCACCAAAGAATGGTAGCGGGTCGCTTCAAATGGATGGGACAGGCCTTTAAATAAATCTTTACCATCATGTTCGATCATGGACGTTTTACCGTGCATCAGGCTTTTGGCATGAATAATCTTAGCTCCATAGGCATAACCTATACCCTGATGCCCTAAACAGACACCAAAGATGGGAATTTCTCCTGCTAAGCTCTTGATAATATCGACAGAAATTCCTGCGTCTTCCGGCCGGCCAGGCCCTGGAGAAATCACAATCTTTTCAGGCTTCATCCGACGGATATCCGCCAACGTTAAAGCGTCGTTACGATAAACCTTCATATCCGCTTTTAACTCACCAAAATACTGGACGAGGTTGTAGGTGAATGAATCATAATTATCGATCATTAATATCATACTATATTCCAATCTATACGAACGGGGTCATCCCACCCCTACCATTATTCTTTTTCTCTAAATACCTTTGCTCCAAGCCCAAGCAACTTCTGGTCTAAATTTTCATACCCACGGTCTAAGTGATAGATACGATGAATTTCAGTTTTACCCTTAGCAACCAAGCCTGCGATGACAAGTGCGGCAGACGCACGTAGGTCGGAGGCCATAACGGGGGCTCCGTATAATTGTTTAACCCCTTCGATGATTGCACTACCCGTATCACGACGGATTTGAGCCCCCATACGATTAAGCTCGGCTATATGCATAAAACGATCGGGAAAAACTCTGTCTGTCACAATACTGACTCCAGGAGTAATGGCCATCAGCGCCATATACTGTGCCTGCAAGTCCGTTGGGAAACCCGGATGCGGATGAGTCACCACATTAGCGGGCTTTAGCGTCTTCTTGCAACGTAAACGGATATCATTACCGTCTTTCTTAACGTCCACCCCGATATAACTTAATTTATCGATGAGCGCTAGCAAATGATTGTAATGCGCATCCTTAACGAGAATATCACTTTTGGCTGCTGCCCCCATAAGTAAAAAAGTACCGGCTTCTATACGGTCTGATCCAATTTTATAGCTAATTCCATTGAGCTTTCTTACACCATTAATAACAATGCGCTGTGTTCCATGTCCTTCTATCTTAGCCCCCATACCACTTAAGAAATTTCCCAAATCTTCAATCTCAGGCTCGGGTGCAGCACTTTCGATAATCGTTTCCCCATAGGCTAAGGAAGCAGCCATCATCACATTAGCGGTGGCTAATACCGACGATCCAAACGTGCCACCTAAATACATCTGTGCCCCTTTAAGCTTAACGGCAGAGGCAATGACATTACCAAATTCAAAATCTGCTTTTGCTCCAAGGGCTAGAATACCTTTTAAGTGAAGATCAATGGGACGAACACCAATAACGCATCCGCCTGGCATTGACACCTTGGCTTTACCAAGTTTAGCTAAGAGCGGACCTAAGACGCAAAAAGAGCCTCTCATGGTGGAAACCAATTTATAATCGGCAATATGCGTGTTAGCTGCCCCAGATATGGTTACTTTGTTGCCGCTGATTTCAACCGTCTTACCTAGAGTCCTTAGCAACTTACACATTGTCAAAGTATCACGCAATTTGGGCACGTTACGAATTTCACAAACACCCTCGGTTAACAATGTTGCCGCTAGAATAGGTAAGGTGGCGTTTTTAGATCCACTGACCTTAATTTCCCCTTTAAGTGGCCTGCCGCCTTCAATAACAAATTTTTCCATAAAATGAGACTCCTCGATGAGGTCATGGTTTATGGAAGCGAAGCTGAAATAAACCATCTGACCGAATTGATCCCAAGTGCAACGAGGGATTACCTTCTTAAAATAATAATACGATTACGATCCGTTAAATCTTTGATAATCTGAATATATTTAAACTGATCTTGAGAGAGCTCTTTAATAGCTTTTTCCTGACCGTCGCCAAATTCCATCATAAGATAAGCTTTGCGTCTTAGCAAGGGCGGAGTAAGTTTTATAATATCTATATAAAAATCAAGTCCCGCCTCACCCGCCTCTAAAGCCAACAGAGGTTCTTGTAAAACATCCACGGGAAGAGTCTTCATCTGATTGATGGGTATATACGGCGGATTAGAGATAATCAAGTCATACTGTTGCTTGTCTTGTGCTAGGAAATCGCGCATATCCGCTTGGACAAAAGTAATTCTTCCTTCGAGTTCATGTTTAAAAGCGTTGTCCTTGGCTAGATCCAAAGCCTCTTTAGACACATCTACCGTCGTCACAAATGATTCTTCGATAAACTTAAGCAACGCAATAGCTATATTGCCCGAACCTGTCCCGAGATCCAAAATCTTAGGGCTATGAAGATTCTTAATTCTTTTGATAGCCTCATCCACTAAAACTTCTGTCTCTGGTCTTGGAATCAAAGCTCTTTGATCAACAGTTAATTCAATCCCCATAAAATCACAGACGCCTAAGATATATTGGAGAGGTTCCCCTGCCTTTCGACGGAGCTGATAGGATACAAACTGCTTCTGTTGGCTGTCTGTTAATTTAAAATTGCGAAGGTAAAGTTCACTGCGAGAGCATTGCAGGATATGAGTCAGTATTAATTCGTCTTCAGTCATAACGTCACCAGTCTCAAGTCCCCTATCACAAGAAACTCATTAAACTTGTGTCTTGTGACTTGCGTCTTGTGACATTTCTTTGGCTTCTCTTTCAGCAGCCATAAGAGCATTGGTTAGATCTTCCATATCCCCATTTAAGATCGATTCAAGCTGATGGCTTGTAAAACCAATCCGATGATCGGTTACTCGTCTGTCGGGAAAATTGTAGGTGCGAATTTTCTCACTACGGTCTCCAGAACCTACTTGAGACTTACGGGCATTGGCCTGTTTCTGGAACGAATCCTGCTGCATTTTATCTAATATACGTGCACGCAAAATTCGCATGGCTTTAGCTCTGTTTTTTAACTGAGAACGCTCATCTTGGCAAACAACCACCGTTCCTGTAGGCAAATGAGTTATACGAACAGCAGAATCGGTTGTATTAACGCTCTGCCCACCGGGGCCAGAGGATCGATACACATCAATCTTTAAATCTTTCTGAAGAATTTCTAATTCAATTTCTTCTGGTTCAAATAAAACAGCCACCGTAACCGCAGAGGTATGAATTCGCCCTGATGCTTCCGTTGTTGGCACTCTTTGCACACGATGAGTCCCACTTTCCCACTTAAGCCTCTTAGAACACTCTTTGCCACTAAGAGAAAAAACGACTTCCTTAACTCCTCCTGCCTCTGAATCAGAGTAGGCCATAAGCTCTAATTTCCAACGCTTATTATCTGCATATTTGGTGTACATCCGATAAAGATCCCCGGCAAATAAACTTGCTTCTAATCCACCAGTTCCAGCTCGAATTTCAATAATAATATCTTTATCAGGTTCGTTTTTGGAAGGATCTAAGAAATCTGTTAATTGCTGGGCGTATTGTTCAACCTTAGGCTCTAAATCAACTAACTCCAGCTGAGCTAATTCTCTAAAATCAGCATCAGCCTTAGCCTTAAGAATCTCCTGCAGTTCTGTAACTTGAAATACAGTTTTCTGGTAGGCGCGATATAAATCAATCAAAGTCGTTAATTCGGAAAATTCTTTGGCTAATTTACCGTACTGGCTCTGATCAGAAACAATATTCTCGTCAGCTAAAAGTTTCTCTAACTCACGAAAACGTTCTTCAGCCTTG
>JBAXBI010000120.1:0-4980 GCA_037142055.1 Candidatus Omnitrophota bacterium
TATCCCAAGAAATTCTTGTAGATTGACTGGTTGAACGCTAATGATCACCGGCACAAAGCCAGGAGCGTTTTGTAATCGCGTAAGCATAGCAGGATCCATATGGAATTTAATTTCCCCATCAGTTTGTTGAGTTTGCAAATTCATATTAGCAGAAGTTAAATCAATACCACCTGTCTCATTGTTCTTGATCATTACTTGATCTTCTGGCTTAGTTGATTGGGTCTTACTACTCAAAGAACATTTTAATTTGATATTCCACCCAGCGATCTCAGATCCTATCTTCATAACTTCCGGTGAGAATGCTTTAAATCCAGCAGATTGGGCAACTGAAATGAATCTCTGCATGTCTGATTTTTTTAAGGCCACACGAACTCTCTCTTGTAAAATCCATTGGATGCGTCTTATTTCTTTAATCTTTTTCTCCAGCTCTAGAAACTGCTCGTGATTAAACTGTCCATTTTCATACAGTTTTGTTACTTCCTGAACTGTCTCAATTGTAAGTAATAATATCTGCAAAGAATCAGGGTGCATCAACCTTGCCTGGACTCTTGGAACTCTTCTTTTAACCTCTTCTCCAACACTTAAAAAGGCTTCCACAAGACCAGCAGATCTAGAATCCGTTGAGAAGCTATCTAAAGCAGGAGGACTTCTAAAAAACTCTAATGTCTTATCAATAAGCCCAACCTGATTGATGCGTTCAAACTGCTCTAACTTCAACTGTGCATTCTCTATAATTCCCGAGTTAGCATGATGCATAAGAAAAACCGCTTCTGCGCCTTGTTTCATACGATTAGCAAGCAAAGGAAGGATTTGCGTCCAGTCCATGTATTCAAGCCCATATTGACTGACCACCAAATCAAAATCTGAAGGCAGCTTAGCTTGCCCTAACTGCTCAGCTTGCATTCGAATAAAATTAATCCCTGCTGGAACCTTTTCCTTAGGGATATCCGCAAAATCAATAGCCCAAAGACCTATGCCACGGTTTAGGCTTTGAGCAATTTTAGGAACAAACAAATTACCCGTTCCCACATCTAAAGCTTTAGATCCTATCTCATAATTACGAAATACCCCCTGCCAAAACGGCTTTAAGGTTTCCGCAACAGAATCCATAAAAGAAGCGCCATGGCTTGCATTAAATATCGTCCAGGCATCTGCTGGTGTCATGCCTGTGGGTAAACTGCTACTTATCATCGCGGGATTCACCAATTTTCCCTGAGCTTCTATAACATCAGCAGGAACATCAACCTTAACAATACTTCCGTTCTCAAATAATCCAGGAAGTTTATTAACTTCTGCAATTACACTTTTCTCTAAATCTCTCAACTGGCCCTCAGGCATTGCTTGTAAATCTTCAAATTTTAAGGCTCTAGGAGCATAGGCATATACACGGTTTTGAAGACCGTCCCACTGATGAAGATGCGCAGGCAGTTGCCTTTCTAATGCAGCCCTTGTCCTTCGTTGGACATCATCATAATGAATGCTAACAATATTTCTTGCTGAAAATTGATTCTCATTCAAAACACGAGCTCCATAGGTTACATTCTCAAGACCGGTGGTTGATTGGGCATCGATTAAGATATCTTCATCCTTCACACCATTTGTTATCAAGATCGCATAATAAGCCAAAGCCTCTGGCACAAGGGCATCATCCCTTGTCTTTGGATCAATTAATTGATTCATAAGATGCTCTTCAATTGTTATCTGTTGCCTATCCATTTCATCTAATTCTTGATCAATACCTAGTTTATCTTTATTGAGCATTTTATAAAATGCCCTCCATTCTAAATGCCCAGGTTGTAATGTTCCCTCTTGCCTTTGTCTGACAATCTGGCTATCTCGACCACGCTCAATATGAAATTTCTTTGAGATTTGTTGCCACATCAAAGCGTTACCATCAGCTCCAGTTTTTCTTGCCATATCTAACTCATCTAGGACCTTCGAAAGTGCGTCTCTTGCTTTAGCATCTAAATCTAATGCTTTAAATTTCGCAGTATCTCGACCTATACCACCTGTAACAATAATCTTTACTGGTTTTTGATGATACAAATCAACAGCTTGTTTGATTGGGGGTAGAAACTTAGAGCCTCCAACCCATAATAAATTGTAGTCGCTGGGCAATTCATCTCTTTGAGCATGCCAATGATAGATTGACCATATATTCTTAACTCGTTCTGCCCTTAGCATACTTAAAGTCGTGGCTTCATCTCTACCTAGAAGGACAAGATTATTATTAATATCCCCCCTAGATAAACTTAGCTGTGCTTCTTTAGCTAACTCAACTAATACTTCTGTCTCAGCCTTTAAAGTTTCCATTCCAAAAGCTGCATTAATTTCCTTTAAACGAGCTATTCTTTCTCGAATATTTAATAAAATCTCATTATCATGCTCTCTATTTCCGTTAAGTTTCTTTGACTGATAGAGGATAGACCAAAACATACTTCCTGAAAATATTATTGGAAGTGCTAATATTTCTTCCTTCTTAAGTGGATTCTTATTTGTTTTATTATAACCTTTAAGAAACGTCTTCAAATCCTGTCGCAGATTCCCCACATAAAATCCCTCACCTTTACGTCCAGTTTGAACAAGGGTAGAATAAAAATCTTCAACTCGATATCCAAGTCGGGCATTATCCCAATCAAAAGCATGTTTAACCTGATCTCTTGTCTCATTAAATATCATATTTCCAATATTAAGATCACTAGCAATCGGCTGCTTTTCCATTAAATCCAATCGACCTGATTTTAATAAGATATTCATCCGATAAATTATAGAGTTTATCAAATCAAGAGCATCATTTTCATCGCCACTTAAATACCTACTTAACCTTTGATACCACATCGCATTAATATTTACGCCCTCTTCTATAGCTTTTTTAAATGAAAATTGATCGGTACCCGTTAAATCATAATCTTTATAACCTTGCGATGCCTCGTGGACTAATCCTAAATATTGTCCCAATGCCTGAACGGTAGCTTGCGAAGCCTCAAAACGAGAGATACCAACCCCTTCAAATAATGGTTCAACAGTATAAAACTGTCTTTTCGCTTCCCCTGGCGGATTATACGACACATAGTAATCATCAATATGTTCTCCGTCAGTTCCTTGTCGATTCAACATCTGCGTTAACCCACGTTTTCTAAGCTGATTAACATATCCCACCACAAACCTTGCTTCGTTTTCACCATTCTTTACCTTTACTCGCTTAATAAAAAATGTACCTTTATCTGTTGTTACAACAGGAATGGGCTCTGAGCGATCCCCAGCCCCTCCCTTACGTAGAGTTACATCTTCAACCCTACCTAAGTCAAATTGCTCAATAACCTTTGACACTAACAAATCATCGACTT
Source organism: Candidatus Omnitrophota bacterium (assembly GCA_037142055.1). Lineage (GTDB taxonomy): Bacteria > Omnitrophota > Gorgyraeia > Zapsychrales > Fredricksoniimonadaceae > JACQCF01. Next base: position 3,348 of record JBAXBI010000120.1, read on the forward strand.
TCTTTACCATCGCTAAATCAGCAGTTGCTGTAGGTTTATCAAATTTAGCAAGTTGACTAAACGGCCTTAATTCCAACTGCTGAGCACTAAAGTCTCCAATCTTTTCATCTTTGTATTTCATTAAAACTTGATAGAACTTTTCATATTCATCCTTAGTCATCTTTTTAACTTGGATAGCAACCGTAATATGACGGAAGAACAAATCATCGAATTTGATCTTGGTACTGTTAAAAATAATATCCCTAATTCGATGAATCTTAGCTAAGACACCATCATCTTTGATCAATACTGGAATGGTGACACTTCGCCCTGGAATTGCTGTAATCCCCTTAGCTTCAAAGCTAAGCGGCCCTATATTTTCTGAAGCTATTGATCCAAAAGCAGATTGAACCTTCTGGCTAATAAACTTATCAATTTCTTCTGGTAAAGGATCCGTTGGTAACACCCTAACCATTTGGGCAAGTTGCATTAATTCTTCTGGCCACTTCCTCGTGCCAATTTGCCCCTTGCTTTTATTGATCACATCTTGAGTCGTCAATAAATCATTAATTGTTAAATGCAAACTGGATGGTTCGGGGAATGAAAATAAATGATCAATCCCTTCGGCTTTTAAAGAATCTCGGAACCTTTGTTGAAAATTAGTTAACGCAGTATTAAAAGCCCTCATATAATCTTGAGCAAACCATACACCTATGGTCAATCCATGAAATGGTTTAGGCAGACCATTGTCGTCATATTTATCTGTAACTGAAGGATCCCTCAACACTTCAGCAGCTGTTCTAGCTTGTTTGATTGTCTCCCATTGTGTTTTAAGCTTTTGATCAATCATTTCTCTGGTCATTGCAAAATCCCCTGGTTTTAAGACAGTTGGACTATTTGTATTAGCTTTCTCACTGAGAATACTAACCAATCGAGATTCCCCTTGCTTTAAACGACCCAAAGAATCATATTCTTTCAACAGTGCCTTGATATCATTAATCATGACAACAGAGATATTTGTAATTCTTTCTTTTGTCAACGCTGCCTGGATAATTTTATAATCCTGTTCTGTTTCAACGACTAGTGCTCGAATATTAACACGTGGATATCTCACCTCACCTGTGATTGCAGCATCAGGAATAAAACCGCCTTCTCCCGTACCATCTCCTATAACAATAATAGGAATTCTAGAAAATTGTAAATACTGCTCATACTCTCCTTTACTCTTTAACCTTAAGAGTTCCTCTCTTGCCTTTTCAAGCATTTGCACCTCGAGTTGCAATCTAAGTAGAGCATTCGCCTTAATATCCGCTCGAATTTGATCATCCCCTAAACCTCTATAATCTTGGGCAAATTTATTCCTTAGGCTTATATTTTCATCAATATTATCTAAGGTAAGTCTACGAACACCCGCAGCTTCTTTCGCATAACGATTAGCATCTGGTATAGACATATAACTTTGAAGAGTATTAAGGGATATCCCATGAACATTCTCTAGAATTCCCAAGGTTTCTCCCGTTAATACAGGACGTTTAAGGGCTAAAGCTGACGCAAGTTGATACCCATCAAGTTTCAAAGCTTGAAAGGCTGCATAAAAATTTGTTCCGTGCATGGATAATTTTTCTCTGTCAAATTCTGAACGACGATCCCTTGC
>JBAXBI010000121.1:0-4968 GCA_037142055.1 Candidatus Omnitrophota bacterium
AATCAAAGCATCTGAAGGTGTTTTGCAACCCGCCCTTGCCGGCTGATTGCGAGAGGGCTGCTCTCATCATTTGCACAGCACCATACTTGAAAGGTTGAACCTCCTTTCCTTGTATGTTCGTGGCACACAATCTTCTGGGAATCTCTTGGAATTTCTACGAACTTGCTCTTTTAACCTTTTTACTGTAACCCCATAAAGCCCTGCCAAATCTTTATCGAGCATAACCTTACGCCCTCGACTCAAATAAATCTTATTCTGGATTACTTCAACTGGAATTAGAGATGGAAGAATAACTTGTTTTTTCATAAATCTCCCTCCTGTAAAAATGATTTGAGATCAATTAAGAATCCAAGGGAAATTTCTTGATTATTACATCCGATGGGGAATCGGAATAAATCTGAGATAATCCTATAATAATCAATTAAGAAATAATGTCAAGAATGGCTCAAGAGGTATGTGGACTTACTCTCTTCTTATCTGCCCAGCAGGTTCGATATGTACCAAAACATTGGTAATCCATAAAGGAGAGGCTATTAAAACTTCTTCAACTCGGTGGCCTATAGCGTGTGCCTCTAATACAGGCATTAGAGCATCCACCTCAATGTGGATATCCACAAATAACTGTAACCCACTTTTGCGTATTCGACATTTTTCAACTGACACGACTCCTAAAACTCCTCCTGCGAGAGAGCGAACAGTTGCTTCTACTTCAGGGCCCGGAGAATGATCCATAATTTCAGCCACGGCATTTTTTAACAAAAGCCCTCCATTAAAAGCAATAACAGCGCTAGCGAGCAAGGCAGCCCAAGCATCCGCCGATTCATATCCCTTACCTCCAATTAAACATATGGAAATTCCTATAAACGCGGCTGCAGAAGTAAACGCATCAGATCTGTGATGCCAGGCATCTGTTTTAACAGAAAGACTGTTGGTTTCTTTACTAACCGAAGAAATAAAACGAAACAATGTCTCTTTAATTAAAACAACAACAACTAACACAATCAGCGTAAAAGCTGCCGGAGCCTGCCGTGGATGATTTATGGCCTTAACACTTTCAACGGCAATTTCAACCCCCACAAGCACAAGAGCTAAAGAAACAATCATCGCAGCTAACGATTCGGCCTTACCATGCCCATAAGGATGATTGCGGTCTGCTGGTATTGAACCTATCTTAATTCCCCCGATAACAACAGCTGAGGAGATAATATCCATAACAGATTCAACCCCATCAGCCATCAAGGCGTAGGAATTACCTACAAGACCTGCCACAATTTTTACGGCAGCCATAAAAACATTTATAATAAGCCCCGTGGATACACTTTTTATAGTGCGTGAAACCCGATTATGAATTGATGAGTTTGATTTAGTCATTTTGTTATTCTAAACTAGATTAAAATAATTTCAATTGCTGTTTTTGGGATTCTTTTGTCTTAGACAAACGTCGTCGCAACTTTGAATTCTCATATACTTTTAAATCTTCTTCAATATCCGCTAAGAATAGCGAAGATGGATTAAAATATGTCTGGCTATATAACTGCCGTCTTCCTGCCCGTGTTAAATACAAATGCTCCTTAGCGCGCGTCATCCCCACATAAAATAACCGTCGCTCCTCTTGAGGATCGCCTTTCATATCATTTAAATCCAACGGCAATAGCTTGGCTTCACAGCCGACGATAAATACGACTGGAAATTCTAACCCCTTAGCTGCGTGCAGGGTCAATAGAGAGACTTTCTCAACATTATAAGGCATTGCTTCTTCAAACTGCGCAAGCAAAGCCTCGTCCCTGTCCTCTTGCTCCAACTCATTCAAATCTTGTTTCGTTATCTTTGGTTTTAGAGCGACGGAATAGGGAATTCCCAAATGCTCCAAAGCTTCAATCAGAACATTCTTCTGAGTATTAAGCCGATACAAAATGGCGATATCTCCAAAGCTTCTTTGCGCTTTATAGTGCATTTCTACTCGATGAGCGTCTTGGGAGAACATGCTTAAGCCTCCGACTAATTGCTCAATTTGATGAGCCACAAATTCCGCCTCTGCCCGGTCTGTTGCAGCCTCATGAATAACAAGCCTTCCCTCATCGTAAATTTTAGCAATAGCTTCGGGAACTCCCTGTCGGGACGCCTTCGTAATAACCTGAGCACTTGCCGCCAATAAATTAACTGTGGATCGATAGTTCTCCGTTAGATAAAGCTTAGCAGCGCTCGGAAAATCTTCAGTAAAACGATGAAACAGCTCCACCTGACTTCCACGAAAACCATAAATAGATTGATTAGGATCTCCAATTGCGGTTAACTCAACGCCTTCTTGAACCAAGGTTTTAAGCAGGGCGTTCTGGACTAAATTAATATCCTGATATTCATCCACAAAAATATATGGGTATCTTTGTCTTATCTGCCAGGCAATGTCGTCATTTTCAAGAAGGATAAGCGCTTCTCGCAAGATGTCATCAAAATCTATTAACCCCTTGCCTCGTAAAAACCGATGGTATCGTTGATAATCTTCATCTGGTGCAAAGACAAGCTTGGTGGATTTTGCTCGTGATATAGTATCAATAATCTCACGTCGCTGTGCGTGGGTCTTATTAGGAAATATTTCTTCCAGGTAACTTTGCACTTCATCTGGCAAAGCAATCTGGAAATCTTTAGGCAGAGGGGTCTGATCGTTAAACTCTCGTAAAAGACTTAAAGCAAAACGATGGAAGGTTCCCCCCGTTACATATCGCCCCAACTGCCCTACCTTGACCTCCAAACGCTCTCGCATTTGATTCGCCGCTTTATTGGTAAAAGTGATTGCTAAAATCTTTTGATCTGATTTTAACGTTTTGACGAGTCGAGCGATCCGATAAGTGATTGTATGCGTCTTTCCCGTTCCAGGGCCAGCCACAATAATTAGGTGAGAGTTTTCGTAAGCAACCGCCTGCCATTGGGCGTCGTTTAGATCTGAAGGTTTAGGTTCATTCATTTTTAAATAAAGCAGCTGTTGTGTTGAGGTACAGTCAGCTGTTCTTATGAAAATAACGCTAATTGATTCCCGATTTTATCGCGTTCGTCATCTTTAAAGATTTCAACAGTACCAAACTCACCATCGTATCCTGCGGCAATCTTTACCTCACCTTTGCGGATACGATTTATCCCTTCCGCAATCACCTCTCCTGCGCTTTTGCGAATTTGATCTAAAGGGGCATCCAAGAGAATATAAAATTCATTCCCTATAGAAGCCAGCATATTCATGTACGTTTCTTGCACTGCTTTACTGGCAAAACCCACTCCTTTTGCTTCACCAATAATTTCCGGCAAAGGGACCGTATTCCAGTAAGGACGATGACGTTTGCTCTTGTCTCCCTCCGGTCGATCAGCTAATTCTTCCACACGCGCCATGACCCCTACCGTCACAGGCTTGCCACATTCGCAACAGAGCCCTTTATTGCTGATCGTTTCTTTTGGATGCCAACGAACATGACAAAGCCGATGGCCATCGTAATGATATTTACCTTCTTCAGGGAAGAACTCAACAGTGCCGACTAATCCATAATCTCTACTGTCTGACAAAGCCCGGTAAATGGCTTGATAAGAAAAGTCTGTATCAAAAATATTAGCTTCTCTCCCTAATTTCGACGGAGAATGAGCATCAGAGTTAGAAACCAAGATAAAGGGGTCCAATTGTTTTAGCCGCCAATTCATGATTGGATCTGAAGACAACCCTGTTTCAACGGCAAAAACATTGTTAGTTAAATCTGCAAAACAATCCACCATTCGATCAAAGCCTCCCATTGAACCGAGCACTGAAAACCATGGAGTCCAAATATGAGCTGGAATAAAAATATTCTTCCTATTAGCTTCCAGGGTGATTTCTAGAAGATCTCTGGAATCGAGCCCTAAAATCGGACGCCCGTCAGATCTAATGTTTCCAATCCTATCTAGTTTAGCCTGAATCTTTTTAGCTGACTCAATCGAGGGGGACCAAATCAAATTATGAACCTTACGCACCTTATCCAAGCGCTTATAAATATTAGAAATTTCAACTGTTAACATAAAACGCACCGGCATCTGGCAAGCGCCGGGAACTAAGGCATCGATGGCCTTTGAATATTTATTTTTTAATTTAAATAATCCCTCCTCAGCGGGCTCAAGTTTTGTTTCAATTTCTTTAAGCCAAGCGGGATGGACAAAATCCCCAGTACCTACTAGATGAATCCCTTTATATTGGGCCCAAAGGTAGAGGTTTTCTAAATCAAGATTCTTTGCGGTGGCTCGGGAATATTTGGAGTGGATGTGCAGATCTGCGTAAAATTTCACACTACTATACTAACTAATTTATTAGGAACGACAATAAATTTCTTGATCGTAGCGCCTTCTAAATAGCGCATGACGTTAGCGTCTTTCATGCAAAGTTCTCGCAGCTGCTCTTGGGTGGCTGTGACGGATGCCGTAAACTGGCCTCGAATCTTTCCGTTAATCTGTACAGCGTAGTTGACTTCATTTTGCACGAGAGCCTTCTCATCGAAAGCAGGCCAAGCAACCTTGCTGATCGTTTTAGTATCCTTACCCATCATCTGCCAAAGCTCCTCGCACAAATGTGGAGCAAACGGAGCTAAAAGCAAAACCAAGGTTTCAATCGCGCTATTTAAGACCTTGCTGGATTCTGTTTTGTGCTTATCAATAGCATTGGATAAAACCATCATATGGCTGATGGCCGTATTAAACTTAAAGCCTTCCTCAAAATTCTGACTGACTCGTTTAATAGCATGATTGCGTTCACGTTCTAAATCTTGATCTGCCGCTTGGTTAATCGGCTCCTGCACGTAGCGCTTCTCAACCATTTGATAGACCCTATTCAAAAATCGCCAGGCACCTTCTAAGCCATCGCTATTCCACTCCAGTTGATCTTCAGGTGGGGCGGCAAACAAAATAAATAAACGTAAGGTGTCGGCTCCATATTTACTTAAAACTTCATCGGGATCAACGGTG
>JBAXBI010000122.1:0-4965 GCA_037142055.1 Candidatus Omnitrophota bacterium
AGTCAACGAATCAGGTTTTATGAAGCCTCGGTAACATTTAATGTGAGGCAATGCGCTCAAAGAATTTACTTGGCATTTTAACTAAAATAGAGTATATTTACTTCTAATCTAATCCCTAGATAAAGGGTCAAAGAGCCCTACGGGAGTTGCAAGGAGGTGTATTCTATGATAGGTCCACATAACGAAGAGTCCAATCAAAAAGGACAACAAGAAGAAGAGTCTACATTCGCTTGGGATGAAGCGAACGTTCTTATTTAGTCTCTAGGCCCGCCCCTGCTCTCAGCAGGTTTTCTTCGGCGAGGCCTACTGGTATCATACTACTTTTCATAACCCCGTCATTTTTATGGACGGGGTTTTTCATTATGGAAATGCCGCAACTTATTTGTCTTCAAGTATTTAAGTTTATATTGAAATTAATCAACTATGCAATCTGCAGGGGAGGGTTTTGACAATAATTCGGATGTTGCAGGATTGTTTTTGAATAGGGTTATGATAGCTTCCATTCCGATACGGCGGTTAAAATATCCCAGACTTTCCCCAGGTTGAGCGTTAGTTTTCCAGTGTTTTAGTAGGATATCTATGACCAAAGCCACATTTTCACGGGGAATAGAACGCATATAAATGTGTTGTCCATCAGATGAAAGTAAGGGGAGGCCTTGGTGTTTACCGTCCTCACTACCCATGAGTTTTAGTTGATAACGGTTCATTCCAGAACCGATCAATGCTATGGTTTTGGTGGCAGGTCTAAAGCATTGGCGTTCACAACCAGTAATACCGATGGATTCATGGATATCTCCCCAACCTAAGGCTTCTAATTCATCAATTAGGTAAGGTTCAAATTTTTCAGAATTAGTATAAGCTAAGCGACAGGTATCACGGCCTACACAAGCACCAGAAAGCAGACGTAGGGTAGAATAAGCTTTGCCATTACGTTTGCCGTAGCCAAATTTCTTCATATCAGTTTCAAATTCTACTTTTGAGGTTTCGGGAATGTTACAGAATAGGGCATCTTGATTAGGAGTAATCATAAATTCAATAGGATACTTGTTCATCAAGAAACGACACATGCTTTTGAGTTTACCATTAGGGCTATTATCGATTATTCGTCCATTTTCGATAAAAGCTCCAAAAGTCCATTGGCCATCGGGTTGTTTAAACCAACCGTGATGCATATGGCGAACTCCAATATCTGGATTAGAGTCTGGTAATTCCAGTTTTACCCCTAGAATGGATTCAACTTGCTGGCGGTACCAGTCAGCACCCATCTTCTTAATAACAAATTTGACACGGGCCCAAATACGGTTTTGACGATCGCCCCATTGTTGATGAACCTTGAGGATAGCATCTAATACTTTAAGAAGATTAGTTTCATCAGTTTGGCATATAGCTTGGCCTAAACATGCAGTGGAGGGTTTACCATTGCGCTCTCCTTGGCCTCCACCAACAAAAATTTGGAATTTATGGACCTTATTATCTTTTAGGATAGGAATAATTCCCAAATCATCTGTAAGGACTTCTGCGCAGTTATCGATAATTAATTTTCCATTGGAATCTTCTAGAACCGAAGCAAAACCGATCTTAAATTTACGGTTTAGTAATTTTGGACCATATTGGAAGGATTCACCTGGTTTTCGAACCTTGGTGGGATCAATCTCCCAAACAGAAATAAATGGTTCAAGGGGCAATTGGAAGTATGAGCCGCATTTTTGGGCCCAAGCATTACCATTAAATATAGTTGAGAAGCGCGATAAGGGACAGCCCATAACATTTCGGGTGTTATCTCCGCAGCCATTGAGAGTATTAAGACCTGACTCTGCAAAAGCTTTGATGATGGGTTGGACGTTAGCTTTTTTTACCCAGTGAAGTTGAACATTTTGACGATTAGTCAGACGTATAGAAGGAATCCCATCAGGATCTTTTGTATATTGATCAGTTAAATCATCAATCAGATTATACTGCTGGCGATTTAAGGGGCCACCGCCTGGAATAGAGATACGGAACATGTAAATCCATTCCTTAGCTTCAGCAGCTTTCTCTTTAGCCCGGTTAAATTCTAAATAAACACCATGAGATTTAGCAATAGCCTCACTTTCCCAGGGTAAATCGTCGCGGGAGGCGTCACGGAAATCAGTTTTTAAATTTCCTACAAATCCTCCTGAGGCGAGTTTATTGAGCTCTTCTTTAGAAAAAGCCTCTGCAGGAGTATTAAGATTGAGTTCTACTGGTTTTCGTTTAGCCATAAGGAAATTATCTTAATGCTCACGCTTAGAAAGTCAATAGTAAATAGGTTGAAACTTGCAGTATTAGACTATAAACTTGTTTTATATTTTATAAAACATGGGAGAACATATGCGAAAAATTATTATTTTGATGTTAATTGCCATGGTAGGCAGCATAAGTCCTTGCACCGCGGCCGAAGAGTTTAAGAAAGAAGCTTCAATTTCTTTATCACGTTATAATTTTGGGGATGATGAGGCTAAGAAAAATGTAATGATGATAGGCGAAAAAGTAGTCTTTAAGATTAATGCTTATATTGAAGATTTCTTTAATCAGCCGATTATTAATGCAAATGCTAAAATTATTAACCTTACAGATGATCCTATGCAGGTGCTTTATGTCATAACTTTTTATGATGATCAAAACAATATTATAGGCGCACATGCAATGAACTGGACTCTTAAACCTAAAGAAGATATCAATTACGGCAGTGGACTTATTAAGGGCAAGGAAGAGGATTTTAAGCGGGTGGTTAAATATAAGGTATATGTGTGTTCTTATCAAACCGTTCCAGATAAGAAATAAACAACCATCGACTATTCTAGGAAATAATTTTGTGCAATGCAAAGATGTATTGATAACAAGACTTAAAGAGTTTCTTATGCAGGGATTTCTTCAATGGAGAGTAATTCTATCGATTATTTTTCTAACGGGAATTGTTGTTTTTATCTATCAGCCTTGTTATCTGGATTACGCTAGACTTGATCAGCAAACGTACATGAAAGAACGTTTCTTTTTTCAAAACGACACTGCTTGGTTTGTCCATTCAATTAGCTATAATCGCACAAGAATATTACTCCCAGGAGATTCTTTTTTATTTCGGCCAGTCCTTTTTTCATTAATGGCTGCTGAAGATATTTTTTTAAGAGATAAATTGGCTATAACAGGTGTAATCAGTATCCTTCTACACTTATCTGTTGCGATTTTGCTTTATGTATTGCTACAACTACATTTTAGGAGGAATTTAGCCTTTTTGTTTTCTGCTGTTTTTGCCAGCCAATATGCGGGAATTGAAATGGTTGCGTGGAGGCATATTAGTTTTTATATGTTTAGTGTTTTTCTTGCTCTGCTAGGATTTCTTATTATTTTTTCTAAATTTCGAGGAAAGAATTTTATTGGTGTATTAGCTATACTTGGAGCAATGTTATTTCATGAAGCGGTTCCACTATCAATTGTTCTTTTGGCGATTCTGTTGTTTTCAACGATTTTATTTCGAGGTCGCTTGGAGATTCGCGACAGTGTAGTTAAACCCCAATTGATCTGGATTTTAGGGGGAATTGTAACTGTATATATCCTTATGGATGTTATGAACTGGGTGATTATAAAACCATCATCATTTTTGAGTGAGTATGATCATTGTTGTGTACATTGGTTAGCACTTGTTCGCAATTTCTTCCTTTATTTTGGAGCAGGTACATGTGCAGTCTTCGGTCCGTTTTTTGTAGATTTGTCTTGGGATAAGTATGAAAGTTTTTTTAGATGGGATATCACAAAAGGGCATATAGTCAAATATCTTCTTTGGGCTGTGGGAGGATTGATATTGACTCTTACAACAATGAAGTTTTCCCTACAGCGAGTTCATCGCTGTAAAGAGCGGGGCTCGGATGTATTAGCTATCTGGGCTTGTTGTGGGTTGTTGTCTCTAGCAGTAACATTGTCTGTTATGCGTGGGACATATCGAAATATGAATTATTTAATTACGGCAACGTACTATTACTGGTTTTTTTCTATTTTTTATATAATTATTATTAACCATTTAATTGATACTCTTCTTGATAAGATTAAACTTCAACCTTTGTTGAAGAAAGGGATACTCCTTGGTGTATATATTATAGCTACCATATTTGTTTTCTCTCAGGCTTGGATGGCTAGAGATGCGCTAATGAAAGGTTACGATCTTACTTGGGCTAAGAAAATCGTACAGGCGACAATTACTGCAGAGAAGTATTTTTATTTACATCCAGAGGCCTGTTTGGATAAGATGGAACAGTTCAGTGATCCTCATACGTTGCGTTTGGGGACTATTCCTTTATATTTAAATAAATTTAACTGTGGCAAAAGACAGGGCACATCAATAGTACATTTAGTTCGTAATGACGATAGTTCAATAGGATTTGTCTCTAGCCCTTCTCAAGGGGAGGTTGCTCTAAAGAGTAAATTTTGATATCTAAAGAAAAATTTTAGTGTTAAAATTTTAAATCAATGGCACATTTCTTCAAACATCTTCGCATTTATATGTTCCGTGGGCTTCTAGCGGTTATTCCTCTGGCTTTGACCTTCGCTGTTTTCGAAGTGGTTTATAAACTTATTGATAAGAAAATCGTTACCTTTGTAGAGCAGTACATTGATATCCGGCATATCCCTGGCCTAGGAATTGTTCTGCTGATGCTGAGTCTTTATTTAATTGGCCTGATTGTCTCTAGCTTAATTGGTCGTCAGATTTTACATGCTGTAGGAACGCTTATTGAGCTAATTCCTTTTATTAAATATGTCCATCAGATGGGCAAGCAACTCTCAGAAAGCTTTGCTACAGCCTCCGATAAACAAGCCTTCCAGAAAGTTTTGTTAATTAAAGACCTTAATCATAACGGTTGGATGATAGGACTTTTGACGGGTAATGTTAAAGACAATGTAACTGGAGATGAATTGCTTAGAGTATTTATACCTGCAACACATAATCCCTTATTA
>JBAXBI010000123.1:0-4913 GCA_037142055.1 Candidatus Omnitrophota bacterium
CGTTGGATAAAATTAATATTCAGGGTTTTATTCCTAAGATTATCAGTATTCAGCCGCTTAATGATTTTCCTTTATTTTTAGGCCTAAGAAAAGTCAGTTTACCCCAAGATGGACTTCTAGCCAAAATCTAGCCCCGTAGTCCAATCTCTAAAAGTGATTTTAGTCACAGACAAAATGCCTATTTTCGTATCTAATATAAAATATGTATATTAACGGTAGAAAATATGTGGCTGTGGCAGTTGCCTTCTTTGCATTTTTCTTGATCTCTTGTATTTCTATTGTTTATTCCAAAGAAGTAATTCAGGATAAAACCCCTCCTAAGTTAACTAATCAGACTTGTTTTGACTGTCACGCTGATAATGATCCTGTTGTAGACCAAAAGAAGTTTAATGCCTCTGTTCATCAAGGTTTATCTTGTGTGGATTGTCACCAAGGTATCAAGGATGTCCCGCATGATGATAAATTGCCTAAGGTTGATTGTGGGCAATGCCATCCCCAGGTACAGGCGAAGTTTTCAGATAGTCTCCACAGCCGGGCGCTAGCAGCAGGGGACAAACTTGCTCCCCGATGCAGTAGTTGTCACGGTAAGCACGATATCTTGCCTGTTAAAGATCGTAATTCTAGTGTGTCACCTTTTCGTATTCCTTTTGTTTGTGGTTCATGCCACAGCGAAGGCCAGCCAGTTTCGCTTCAAAGGGAAATCCACGAAGACCATATTTTAGGAAATTATTCAGAGAGTATGCATGGGGAAGGTTTGCTTAAAAAAGGGCTTAATGTCTCTGCGACATGTTCGTCCTGCCATCAGGCTCATCAGATTTTGCCTCATACGGATGCTCGTTCTTCTATCTCAAGGGTTAATATTGTTAAAACCTGTTTGCAATGCCACACTCAAATCGAGCGGGTGCACCGCAAGATTATTAAAGGGGAGTTGTGGGAAAAGAATCCTCAGAGCATCCCGGTATGCGTTGATTGCCATCAGCCCCATAAGGTACGAAAGGTTTTCTATGAACTGGGAGTGGCCGATAAAGATTGTTTGACCTGTCATAGCAAGAAAGATATTGTCTCCTCCAAAGACAAACATTCACTTTTTGTCGATGAAAGGGAAGTGAATGATTCTATTCATGCAAAGGTTTCTTGCGCTCAGTGCCATAATGAAGTTTCGGTTTCTAAGGTTCGCGCTTGTGAGACAATTACTAAGAAAGTTGATTGCGCCACCTGTCATAGTCAGCAAGTAGAGCTTTACAATCAGGGGGTACATGGCAAACTTTCTAAGGAAGGGAATACCAATGCACCAAGCTGTAGAGAATGTCATGGCACGCATGCGATTCTATCCCACAAGGATTTAAAATCACCCACCTATCCGACCAATGTCCCAGCTCTCTGTGCCCGTTGCCATCGGGAAACCCAGAAAGCAGCGGTCTTCTATAAAGGTAATGAGCATAATATCACAACCAACTATACCGAAAGTATCCATGGTAAAGGTCTCCTCGGTGGCCTTGTGGTCACCGCTACTTGTACGAGCTGTCATAGTGCCCATAAACAACTGGCGGCTTTAGATCCTGAGTCTTCTGTTAATCGCAATCATATTGCGGTTACCTGTTCGCAATGTCATAAAGGTGTTTATGAAAAGTATATTAGAAGCATTCATGCTGTTGGTAATGGGAAGAACTCGAGCCAACTACCAGCTTGCAACGATTGCCACAGTGCACATACCATTAAAAGAACCGATGTGAGTGGTTTTAAATTCGACATCATGGATAAATGCGGGAAATGCCATAAGGATATTGCTGAAACCTATTTTGAAACCGTCCATGGGAAGGCCGCTAAGCTAGGGTATACAAAATCTGCCAAATGCAATGATTGTCATGGGGCTCATGAAATTTTCTCTATAACAGACCCGAGATCTACTTTAAGTCATGAGAATATTATTGTAACTTGTCAAAAGTGTCACGCAGGGGCAACGAAGCGGTTTGCAGGCTATTTGACTCACGCCACACACCATGACCCAAAGAAGTATCCTTGGATATTCTGGACGTTTTGGTTTATGACCCTTCTTTTGGTGACTACTTTTACCTTAAGTATTATTCATACGCTTCTGTGGTTGCCTAAATCATTAGAGATGAGACGTTTGCATCCGCCTAAGCCGTATAGTCCAACAGAGAAGCAGTTTGTACGTTTCCCTGTGCTGTATCGAATCCTTCATATCATTATGATTATAAGTTTCTTGACCTTGACAATCACCGGTATGACACTCAAATTTTCTTATGCACCTTGGGCTTTGTTTATTTCCAGGCTTCTAGGAGGCTTTGAGGTGACAGGGTTCCTTCATCGTTGTGCCGCGGTTGCTCTTTTTGGTATTTTTGTTGCGCATATTTGGGATCTTATCTTCCAAAAGCGAAGTGAACATAAGAGCTTTAAGGAAATGGTTTTTGGCCCAGATAGTATTCTTTTCTCAAATAAAGATTGGCGGGAATTCCTGGCGTCCATGAAGTGGTACATGGGGCGTGGAGAATATCCTAGATACGGACGATGGACTTACTGGGAAAAATTTGATTATTTTGCCGTTCTTTGGGGGATTATGGTGATCGGCACCTCAGGGCTTATGCTTTGGTTCCCTGAAACCTTTACGCATGTACTGCCCGGTTGGGTCATTAATGTGGCGACCATCATCCATAGTGATGAAGCTCTCTTGGCTGCTGGGTTTATATTTACGATTCATTTCTTTAATACGCATTTTAGACCGGAGAAGTTCCCTATGGATACGGTCATTTTTACCGGACGTATGTCTGTTGAAGAATTGAAGCTTGAAAGACCAACGGAATATGAGGCATTGGTTGCCAAAGGTGAGTTGGATAAGCATATGGCAGAACCTTTGTCGCCGACAAAGATTTTAGCTATAAGGATTTTTGGTTGGGTTGCTTTGAGTATTGGATTGATCTTGGTTGTGTGTATTATTTATACGATCATTTTCGGGTATAAATAATTGATCAGCAGGAGGGAAAATTGCTTATCACTTTAGGATAAAGTGGTAGAATAACTCAAAGGAAATTCGGCTGGTATGAGACAAAAAAAGCAGAAAAAAGAAGAAATTGATCCAATAAAGAGCCCTCAAGATTCTAGCAGTTTGAAGATGTTAGAACGCCGACGTTTTATTCGTCATCCCCTATGCTTGCCTCTAGCGTATAAGATCCTTCAGCCAGGAACAAGTAAGCTTCAAGAAGAAATCAAATCTGAAACAATTAACCTTAGCAAAGGGGGATTATTATTTCCAGCGAGACGCCCTGTTGCTGACGGCTCTGTGATTGTTATAAGAATGCCTTTTGAAGATAAGATTTTTAACATTAAAGCAAAGGTTATCCGTTGTAGTAAGAATCCAGAAACAAGCCTTTATGATATAGCTGCAACTTTTTTAAGGCTTAATCAAGCCTTCAAAGCAAAAATGATTGAACAGATTTATCTTATTGCTGAATACCGTGATTTGTTAAGTTTACAGGTAGGCGAGGATGTTTCTTTGGAGGAGGCCTCGCGTAGGTGGATTAAACGATATTCAGCTCGTTTTAAAAGACTTTATTGGTAAAACTTCTACAGGAAACGCTTTTCATTCCATTTAAATGCTTGTTATTACTCCGTTATGATTGAATCATCATGTCTATAGAGGCAAGGTGAATAAGAGTTTGGAGGGCAATAGTTTGAGATTGCAAACATCATTTAAACAAAAAGTTCTTCTAATTCTTTTTGGTCTTTTTTGTTTCATAGTTCTATTTGAGATTGTTTTGCGTCTTGGAGGTTTTGTCTATAACGCGCGGCAAGAGGCACAAAATAAAGTTGAACTTACCTCGAGTGAGATTCGGATCCTTTGTATAGGAGAGTCAACAACAGCTCTTGGAGGAACGGATTCTTATCCTTCTCAACTTCAAGAGATTCTGCAGCAACGTTTCCCAAGTCAGAAAATCAAGGTTATAAACCGTGGGAGGATCAGTAAAGACTCGTGGTATCTTCTTAATAACCTAGAGCATGATTTAGATAGGTATAAACCTCATATTGTCGTAGGGATGATAGGTATCAATGATACGTCTTTAACTCCTACGTTCTTAAAAAGAACAAGTTTTCTAGATTTTCTGAAAAGTCTTAGAGTTGTCCATTTTTTCAGTCTATTAAAACAGCATCTTAAACATAAATCGGTGGAAGTTTTTTTTGATAAGGCTTTAATTCAAGACAAGGGGGCAGAGGGAAGATCCCTAGTTCCTAAGCAGAATGTTATTGATTCAAACGACATTTTAACCAATGAATCTGATTATTATCAGATGGTTGAATGGTTAAATCAGTTGGATAATCAAATAATAATTTTGGCTCAGTTTCAAAAAAAAGCATCCCCTGAAGAACAGATAAATATTGATGCTAAGGGTAAAGAGATTCAATCCAATAGGGTTGTGGCATTAAGGTATATTGCAGCTTATCACCATACACGAGAGGAAGATCAGATGGCATTGGTAGCTTTGTCTAAAGCTTCAGCCTTGGCTTCCAAGGATGTCGGAGTTTTATATGAAATGGCCCGCGTTCTAAGATCTTTAGGTAAGTATAGCCAGGGACTAAACTATATTCTTCAAGCTAACGCACTTTTACCAAATAATCAAATTATTGTTATGGAAATTGGTCGCTTATTCGAGCTTATAGGCAATAAAGAAGAAGCTTATAAGGTGTTTCAAAAGGTGATGGAGCTTGAAGGAGATAATCCTTGGCTCTATAAGGAAGTTGGCCAGTGGTTTTGGAAGAATGGCTACTTGTCGGATGCTGAAGCTGCATTTAATATTGCGATTAAGTATCCTTTAATGGATATTAATACTTTTGAGAATTTAATTCAGCTTGTTGAAGCTCGGGGAGAACAAGCAAAAGAAAAAGTATTAAAAAAAGAA
>JBAXBI010000124.1:0-4902 GCA_037142055.1 Candidatus Omnitrophota bacterium
TTTCCAAAGCCATGGAAATTTTGTTACTAAGAAAACATACCCTTTAGGATACATCTCTTTAAAAAAAAGATTGGTATAATCAAGAGAATCAACTAAACGGACACTATGCGTGGTATGGCGCAGAAGACCGTTATAAATGGCTTCGGCCGCTTTTTTATGTCCTGCCCCTGCTGTGGCGTGAATAACGAGAATTTTCATAAACGATAAATCCCTTTGAAGCTTCAGCCTTTAAGAATCACTTCAACCGCAGCTTTTAAATCTTGAACAACAAAATCAGGTTTATAGCTCCATCGGGAAACAACCTGACGGGCATCCCCACCAGAGCGTACAAAAATTGTCTTACAGCCAGCACCGTGGCCAGTTTGAATATCTTTTTGAGTGTCGCCTACAAAAACGGCGGACTCCGCATGCTTAATGGTTTTATTTACATACCGCAAAGCTTTCTTGACCATGCCAATACCTGGCTTGCGACAATCACAACCAGCATCAGGCCTATGGGTGCAATAAAAACTTTTGTGAATCTTACCCTTAGCCACCTCAATCTTCTTAATCATATGGGCGTTAATGCGGTCTAACTTCTCTTGCGAAAACACCCCCCGACCTACACCCGCTTGATTGGAAATAACAAAAATCTTATACCCTGCTTGAGTTAATTCAGCAATGGCTTGCAAAGAACCTGGAAGAAAATGAAAATCTTTGACCTTGGTGACATAATTACCGTCGCCGGGGTATTGATTAATAACTCCGTCCCTATCTAAGAAAACAATCTTCATTACACCTTTGCTTTTTTAATATAATCTAAATAATAGCCCTTTTCTTTGACTTCCTTGTACTTGGAATACGAGGCAATCTCTTGAAAAGCACTAATCACTGCGGCAGCAAAACCATAATAGCCGTCTTTGCATCCTTTCTTTCCAATGAAACGTCTAAAGAACCTATCTACTGTTCTCCAAATTCCTATCCCTAAGGTCATCTTTTTACCACTCAAATGCCATTTCAAAGCATCATAGGTAGAATATCGATTAACCTTAGCAATCAAATCTTCCAAATTTCGGTAGCTATAGTGAATGGTGCGTGAACTTATATTCCCGCCTCCAAAGCCTTGCTCGATCTTTAAGCCCGGATGGAGAATATCTGCTTCAGCTTCGATCCATTGTGCATGTTTCTTATTATACAAACGAATATGCGGAGTTGACCAACCACCGTTAAGGAGGGCAACATCTCCAAGATAGGTTGTCTGCATGGCCCAAAAAGCAACCTTCTTCTCCAGTGGGTTTGCAATAATATCAGAAATATCTTTTCTTAACTCTTCGGTAACTCGTTCATCACAATCAAGCAACAATATCCAATCGTTCTTGGATTTAGAGTCTCCAAAATTACGTTGTCTTCCCTCCAGGTCCCAAGTACGAGTAAAGAACTTATCCGTATATTTAAGAGAAATTTCTCGTGTCGCATCGGTACTGTTATCATCGACGATAATGATATCATCAGCCCACCCATGCACGCTTTCTAAACACTCTTTGATGCGTCGCTCTTCATTTTTGGCAATAATGACAACACTGACAGGAATAGGCATTTACTTCCCCCCGTAAACCTTATTTATAAAGATTCTTTGAGCGCTTTAACAACCCCTTCAATCTGTTCCTTGCTAATGTGCGGAAACATGGGCAAAGAAATAATATGATCCGCAATAGCTTCGGCAATGGGAAAACTTCCCTTCTTATATCCTAGATCTGCATAAGCTTCCTGCAAATGCAAAGAAATTGGATAATGAATAAGCACGCCTATCCCTTTAGCCTTCATCGATTCCATCACTTTATCGCGATTAGGCACTTGTACGGCATAGGTTTGATACACGTGGGTGCGTTCCGCCTGAGTCACAGGAGCCACCACATCCTTTAAGGATTTAAAAAGTTCTGCGTAATAAGCTGCGCTTTGAGCACGCATTTGATTCCACTCATCCAGATACTTTAACTTGGCATTAAGCACAACGGCCTGAAGAGTATCGAGACGAGAATTAGTCCCTTTAATTTTATGCTCATAACGACCCTTACGACCATAATCACGCAACATCAAGGCTTTTTCATAGATGGCCTTATCATTGGTGACGATCATTCCTGCATCCCCCCAAGCACCTAAGCTTTTGGTTGGATAAAAAGAAAAACACGCCACATCACCTAAGGAACCGATGCGTTTACCCTTATAACGTGATCCATGGGCTTGGGCTGCATCTTCGACAACCTTAATCCCATGTTTACGGGCAATAGCTATAATTTCATCCATATTAGCCGGCTGACCGTAAATATGAACAGGAATAATAGCCTTGGTCTTCTTGGTAATTGCTTTTTCAATGGCTTTAGGATCAATATTGTAGGTGTCCTTTTCAACATCAACAAACACCGGTTTAGCGCGGCAAAAGGAAACACATAAAGCCGTTGCAATAAAGGTATGCGTTGGAACGATAACTTCATCACCTTCTTGAATATCGAGCGCCGTCAAAGCCAAATGCAAAGCGTCAGTCCCTGAATTGACACCAACACCGTATTGGACTTCACAATATTTAGAAAAAGATTCTTCAAAAATATGCGCCTGTTCTCCGAGAATATAATCGCCTTTTTCAAACACTTTCTTAAACCCACTGTCCACCTCATTTTGAATCAGACGATTTTGTTCTTTGAAATCAATAAATGGAATACTCATATTAATGCCATTACCTTTCTATTTGTTATCCTGCTTGTTTAAAATCTAACTTGGTTGTCGCTTTTGTAAAAAACTTTAGTTTTATAAGAGCTGCAAACAATATTAACGCTCCAATTGTCGTAAATGAATACACTTGACCAAACGTCTCTAAATTCTTACCGACGAAATCTTTGCACATTAAATTAGGAACAACAAATGCTGCAATGAGGCTTAGTAAAACATATCGATCTTTTGTCTTAGCCATAAAGGCATAACAAATCAATAACATATATGGTAACAATAACGAAACAAAATTAAATAACCAACCGTTGGGATTAAACAAAGCCGTACAAATAATCAATAACGCATAATCAATCACTGAATTCCTAAGGCCCCTCTTGGTTGGTATAAAAGCCACCAGATACAGTAATAAAGCTAAACCATATCCTACCAAAAGAGCTTGGTGAAAGCTTAAAGAAAGTATGTGTACATTATACTTAGTCACAGAAAAGAAACGTAAAATCATCGAAAAAAGAGACTGATTCTTATGGTCAAGATACGACTGGGTATCCAAGGACGTCCCTATAATGGAAGGGAGCCACGAAGACAAATAGGAAACCTCTTTACTGACCCCCACCATAACAGAGGGAAGCGCCAGGAAAATGGCGACAAAGGCTATTGTCCATAAAACAACCTTTGGTTTCTTATTAACAAGAAAATACGGCAAGAAAATAGCCGGTGTATATTTAATAAGTATGGCTGCAGCAAAAAGAGCCCCTGCCATCATGTCTTTGTTTCTTGATACAAAAAACAAGCCCGCCACAACTAAAAAACACATTAAAACGTTAACCTGCCCCGAATCCCAAACCAAAAAGATATAGCGCATGGAACATAAAAGCACCAGGCCGTAAACTAATAACCGCCCTCGATCAGAAAGAGGCTTAAAAACCGGCGGATGATTTAATAATTTCCAAGATAAAATAAAAAGTAAAATTGTAAGGATAAAATTAATGGCAAAAAAGACTGCAGCGGCACCTTTAATCGGTAACATGCTTAATGGAGCAAAAACGAATGCAAAAAAAGGTGAATATTTATAAGGGGTCACCTCTTCTTTATCCCTAAGATAAATATCCTTCCCCTGAAGAATATCTCCACCCGCCTTATAGTAGACCCTAAAGTCACAATAATGCCTCTTTGGAACGCGGTCCAAATATCTGGCCAGTAATCCAGAGAAAACTACGACAGCTATCAAAATCAATATCAAATTTCTTTTTGAGGTCATAACAAATCTCTTACGAATTGAAATATTTGTTCTATATTATTGCTTCGATTTTACTGTAAACCTCTTCTACAGATAAATTCTGTAGACAACTTAAATGATCACACTGAGCCACCCGGAAACGCCGATAACAAGGCTGACAAGCCAATTGCTTTTGGATCACTATATGGCCTAAGGGTAAATAAGGCCCATAAATATCCGGATTCTGCGGGCCAAAAATAGAGACTGTCTTCGTCCCAACAGCCACCGCCACATGCAAAGGCCCCCCGTCATTAACAATCGCCAACTGACAATGTTGCAGCAAAGCTGCCATCTGCAACAGGCTTGTTTCTCCCAAAGCATCATAAACAGGATAAGAGCAGTGACGAACAAAATCCACAGCTAGATTCTTCTCTGTTTGGTCGCCCATCAGTATAATGGCACCCTTTGATTTTGCAATTATTTTATCCGCCAAAGAAGCGTATTTCTCTACAGGCCATCGCCTTCGTACACCATCCTTACCCCAACTAGCCCCTGCTCCTGGGATAATGGCAAATAAAGGCTTACTTGTATCAATATTTTTCGATTTAACCCAATTTTGGGCCCATTGCTGACTGTCTTTATCAACACATATTTCCAAGCTACGGTTTTCTACCGGGACGCCTACGAGAGCTAACAAATCAAGGAAGTATTCTACGACATGCTTATTCTCAAAGCCCTTCAACACGGTCTTATCTGTTGAAAACCTTCCTCTCCCTCGAAAATCATAACCTATGCGCTTGCTTATCCCACAAACCATGCTTAAGAAACCAAAAGAGGTATTCAGAGAGAAATCAAAAACAACGTCGAATTTCTCTCGTCGAATATCTTGAAAAAGCTTCAACCAATACCCAACTAAATCTTTTTTAGACTCATCCCGATCATAAATATAAACCTTATTGATCTGAGGGTTACTTTCAACGATA
>JBAXBI010000125.1:0-4792 GCA_037142055.1 Candidatus Omnitrophota bacterium
CTTCTGGTTCAGAAGCTGTCCTTAAGAAACTTCAAGATGAGGTAAAGGCCAGGGGTTTGGAAAATGAGATTCAGGTTGTTCCTTCTGGTTGTATGGGGCCTTGTAATCAAGGACCGTTGGTTAAGGTAATGCCAGAATATACGGTTTATCAGAAGGTGACCTGTGAGAATATTGCGCAGGTAGTTCAGAGCCAATTAATTGAAAATAAACCAATTGAAGAATTGTTATTATTTGCAGATTCTCGTCCTAAGCCATTTGTTAATGCTCAGGAAGATCCATTCTTTAAGAGGCAGATGAAAATTGTTTTACAGGATTGTGGAGATATTAATCCTGATGTCATTGAAGAATATATTGTCCTAGATGGTTATAAAGCGTTGGATAAGGTTTTATTTGAAATGTCCCAAGAAGACGTTTTGACTCAAATAAAACAAAGTCGTTTGCGAGGTCGTGGCGGGGCTGGTTTTCCTACAGGTATCAAGTGGGAGACGGTGCATAAGTATGTTTCTGATCAAAAATATGTGATTTGTAATGGAGATGAGGGAGATCCAGGTGCTTTTATGGATCGTAGCGTCTTAGAAGGGAATCCCCATCGAGTTCTAGAAGGTATGGCCATTGCCGGTTATGCCGTTGGAGCTAGTAAAGGCTTTGCGTATATTCGTGGTGAGTATCCTTTAGCGATCAAACGATTCGACTTGGCCATCAAGCAGGCCAGGAGATTAGGATTGTTAGGTCAAAACATCCTTGGAAGTTCTTTTTGCTTCGATGTGGAAATTCGTATTGGAGCGGGAGCTTTTGTTTGTGGTGAAGAAACAGCTTTAATTGCTTCCATTGAAGGCAAACGCGGTATGCCTCGACCAAGACCACCATTCCCAGCAGAATCAGGATTATGGAATAAACCAACATTAATTAATAACGTTGAGACTTTAGCAAGCATTGTCCCTATCATTAATCGTGGAGGGGAATGGTATGCTGCTATCGGTACGCCTAAAAGTGCGGGAACAAAGGTTTTTGCCTTAGCAGGTAAGATTAATTATTCAGGATTGATTGAAGTTCCTATGGGTATGAGTTTGCGTGAAATTGTTTTTGATATCGGTGGGGGAGTTCCCGGTGGAAGGGAATTTAAGTCAGCTCAAACAGGAGGTCCTTCAGGGGGCTGTATTCCTAAGGAACATTTAGATGTTAAGGTTGATTATGAATCTTTAGTTAGCTTAGGTTCTATTATGGGTTCTGGTGGGTTAATTATTATGGATGATACCGCTGATATGGTCGATGTAGCGCGGTTTTTTATGGAATTTTGTATGGATGAATCTTGTGGCAAGTGCGTTCCATGCCGTGTTGGGACTAAGATGATGTATGATCTTCTCTCTAAGATATGCGCTGGTAACGGAACAATGAAAGATGTTCAAAGGCTTGAGGAATTAGCTAGCTATGTTAAAGAAACTAGTTTGTGTGGTTTAGGTATGTCAGCACCTAATCCACTGCTGAGCACATTACGTTATTATAAGAATGAATATATTGAGCATATTAATAAGAACCAAGGGTCGCTTGTTTAAAGCATTAGATTTAAGGAAGGGAGTAAGTTTATGGCTAAGATTCCGTTAACCATTAATGGCCAAGCAGTAGAAGCTGAAACGGGAAAAACAATCCTGGAAGTCGCTAAGGCTAATGGTGTTGAAATACTAACGATGTGCCATTTAGAAGGCATTGGTGATGTAGGCGCTTGTCGTTTATGCTTGGTTGAGATAGAGGGTGTTAATAAGCTTTTACCCGCCTGCACAACCAAGGCGGTTGCCAATCAGGTCATTAAAACTGATACGGATAGAATTAAGAAATATCAGAAAATTACTACTGAACTCCTTTTTGCCGAACGTAATCACGTTTGTGCTGTATGCGTGGCTAATGGTGATTGCGAGTTGCAGGATTTAGGATATAAAGTTGGCATGGATCATATTCGTTTTCCTTATTTGTTTCCTAAATGCGAGACAGACACGTCTCATCCTTGGTATGTGATCGATCATAACCGTTGCATTATGTGTACGCGCTGTGTGCGCGTCTGTGGTGAAGTAGAAGGAGCGTACAATTGGGGAATTATGAATCGTGGATTTAATGTTCGAATTATTTCCGATTTTAATACGCCTTGGGGAGATTCAACTACCTGTACGTCTTGTTCTAAATGTGTTCATGCGTGTCCAACAGGAGCAATATGGCCTAAGGCGATTGTTCAAAGTCAGTTAGTTAAAAAACCTGAAATGGTTACAGGATTAGTTGAGAAAAGGAAGATGGGCTTATGACAAAGAAAAAAATAGCAACAGTATGGTTGGGGGGATGTTCAGGATGTCATATGTCATTATTGGACATTGACGAACGTATTCTTGAAGTAGCGAAACTCGCAGATATTGTTAAATGTCCGATTGTTGATGGTAAGGAATTTCCACAGGTGGACGTTGCGATCGTAGAAGGATCTGTGACTAGTGATGAACATCTGCATGAAATTCGTCATATTCGAAAGAATTCCAAGCTCCTTATTGCTTTAGGTGATTGTGCAGTAACTTCAAATATAACAGGGATGCGCAATTATTTTCCTAAAGACGAAGTCTTTAATACTGCCTATGTAGATGCGCCCAGTAACGACAAAAATGGTCAGGTGCCTAATCATCCGGCTCTTTTAAAGTTACATGAGAAAGTTGTTCCTTTACAAGAGGTGGTTGACATTGATTTTGTTATTCCTGGTTGCCCTCCATCGGCAGATACTATATTTTATGTTTTAGCAGAGTTTCTAAATGATCGTGTTCCAAATTTGAGTCAGGAAAGGAAGCTGAAGTATGGATAATCAAATAGATAAGAAAAACACTATTTTAATATCTCCGGTTACACGTATCGAGGGGCACGCCAAGATTACCATCCAACTTCAAGCGGATGGTTCCGTTTCTGATGCCCAATTCCATGTTAATGAATTCAGAGGCTTTGAGAAATTTTGTGAAGGTCGTCTTTTTACCGAGATGCCTGCGATAACTCCACGCATTTGTGGAATTTGTCCCGTCAGTCATTCGGTTGCAAGTGCTAAGGCTTGTGAAATGATTATGGGAATAAAACCAACGTATACGGGAAACTTGTTGCGTCGGCTTATCCACATTGGTCAAAATGTATCTTCTCATGCCCTTTCATTTTTTCATTTATCATCTCCAGATTTCTTGCTTGGATGGGATAGTGATCCAGCAACTCGTAATATCCTAGGAATTGCTGAGAAGTTTCCTGATTTATCCTTGCGTGGTATTCGTCTTCGTAAATTTGGTCAGGAAATATCTGAACGTATCACGGGAAAGAAGATTCATAGTATGGGAATTCTTCCAGGGGGTATGGGGTTTCCTTTAAGTGAAGCTAACCGTAAGGCTCTGTTAGTGTGGATTCCAGAAGCAATTCAAACGACCCTTATGGGAATTGACATTATAAAGAAATACCAAGAAGATAATAAAGAAATGGTTAATTCCTTTGCCAATTTTCCGACGCTATATTTAGGAACTGTTGGGCCTGATGGAGAGAATGAACTCTACGATGGTAAATTACGTTTTATCGATGCGGATGGTAAGATTCTAAAAGATCAATTAGATCCAGCTAAATATTTAGAATACATAGCTGAACGATCGATCGATTGGTCCTACTTAAAGTATCCTTATTACAAGCCCTATGGCTTTGAAAAAGGATTCTATCGTGTGGGTCCATTGGCTCGTTTGAATGTGGCTTCTAAAATGAAAACGCCTAAGGCGCAGAAAGAATTCTTAAATTTCAAATCAATGACCGGCGGTAAGCCTAATCATGGAACGTTCTTTTTCCATTATACCCGTTTGATTGAGATGCTTTCAAGTATTGAAGAAGCAGAGCAGATTTTGAAAGATCCACAAATTACCTCTGAGAATATTCAAACTTTTGGGAAATGGAATAATCCTGAAGGTATTGGTTGTTCTGAAGCTCCTCGTGGAACTCTCTTTCATCATTACGGAACCGATGATAGTGGTAAATTGCTTAAGGTGAATCTTTTAATTGCAACGGGACAAAATAATCCATCAATGAACCGTTCGGTTTTAGAGGTAGCTAAGCAGTACGTTAATGGTAAAGATGTTAAAGAAGGAGCATTAAATCGCGTGGAAGCAGCTATCCGTTGTTATGATCCATGCCTTTCTTGTTCCACTCATGCCATTGGTTCTATGCCTATCACTATTGAGATTAAAGATCATCAAGGACAAACGATTAACGTTCTTGAGCGGAGCTAGTGTGATTGGGGTTGTAGGAATCGGTAATCCTCTGCGCTGTGATGATGGAGTAGGGCCATATATTGCTAGCGCAATTGATGACATGCACTTAAGCGGTGTTGAGGTTATGATCACTCAACAGCTTCATTTGGAGTTCATCGATAAATTTTTGCAGTACGATAAGGTTGTTATCGTCGACGCCTGTGTTACTGGTTGTGACTTTGATTTCTATCCTATCAAAAAAGCACAAGAACGTCGGGTTGCTTCGTCCCATCATCTTGATGTAAATCTTCTTTCAGATCTTGCTAAAAGACTTTATGGAAAAGAGATAGATTTATATATTTGTTCGGTTCGGGGAGAGAATTTTGAAATAGGAGAGGTTGTGTCAACGAAGGTTCTTGCTTGCGCTCAAAAAGCCATTGAGGTAATATGTGCCTTCCTAAGGAGTAAAGACCATGCATGAAGGACATTTCACAGAACAAATCGTTTTTAATGTGATAGAAGAATTAAAAAAACACTCAGTTCGTAAACCTAAGAAGGTTAGA
>JBAXBI010000126.1:0-4792 GCA_037142055.1 Candidatus Omnitrophota bacterium
GCAGGTGCCCGTGCAGGGATGATTGCCCCCGATGATACAACTTTTAATTATATTAAAGGTCGTGATTTCACTCCAAGGGGGAGCGAATGGGATAAGGCTGTTATCTACTGGAAGACCTTAACAAGTGATAAGAACTCAAAGTTTGATAAAGTCATTAATATCAAAGCGGAAGATATTAAACCAATGGTTACTTGGGGTACAAGTCCTGGCCAAGTAATCGCTGTTGATGAATGCGTTCCTGATCCGGATAGTTTCAAGAGCGTGGTGGATCGCACTGCTGCCCGCAATGCTTTAGCTTACATGGATTTAAAGCCAGGCACTAAGATGACCGATATTAAGATTGATAAAGTATTCATTGGCTCCTGTACCAATGGACGAATTGAAGATTTAAGAGTGGCCGCCCAAATAGTGATGGGCCGTCGCATATCCCGTGGCGTTGTTGGAATTGTAGTTCCTGGTTCTGGAAGGGTACGAAAACAGGCTGAAAAGGAAGGTTTAGACAAGATCTTTATCAGCTCTGGCTTTGAATGGCGCTTTGCAGGTTGTTCTATGTGTTTAGGTATGAACGATGACCAGTTGAAAAAGGGGGAGCGCTGTGCCTCTTCAAGCAACCGTAATTTTGAAGGAAGGCAAGGCCCAGGAGGACGATCACATTTAATGAGTCCTCAAATGGCAGCTGTTGCTGCTTTAGAAGGTAAAATTGCTGATATTAGAGAATATGTGAGGTAAAAGAAAATGGAACCATTTAAAACGCATACAGGAATTGTGGCTGCTTTGGATCGAGTAAATATTGATACAGATGCCATCATTCCAAAACAGTTTTTACGAAAAATTGAAAAGACTGGTTTTGGTAAACATTTATTTCATGAATGGCGATATTTGGATTATGAAGGAACTAAAGAAAATCCAGAGTTCATTTTAAACCAAGAATCTTATCGTAAGGCCACAGTACTTCTTGCTCGTGATAATTTTGGTTGTGGTTCTAGTCGAGAACATGCACCATGGGCGATAGCTGATTTTGGTTTTAAAGTCATCATTGCTCCAAGCTATGCAGATATCTTTTATAATAATTGTTTTAAAAATGGCCTTTTATTAGTTCAGTTAAAATCTAAAGAGATTGATGAATTATTTCAATTTGCTGAGAAGAATAAGATGGCAGAAATAACAGCTGATCTTCCAGCTCAGACTGTTACAGCAGGGGCTAAGAAATATTCTTTTCAAATTAATAGTTTCAACAAAGAATGTTTATTAAAAGGTTTTGATTCCATCGGTTGGACCATGCAATTTAACGATAAGATTTCAACCTATGAAGAAAAAATTCAATCCCAAAGACCTTGGTTAGCTAAAAGAGGTTAGTTGGATTAAGGATAATAATAACTATGACAAATGCAAGGCAGTTTTCTTCGATAGTCACAGATGGTCATGACAGAGCTCCACACCGTTCAATGCTTCGTGCTGTGGGATTTAAGGATGAAGACTTTAAGAAACCACAAATTGGTGTGGCATCAACTTGGAGTATGTTAACGCCTTGTAATATGCATATTGACAAGTTAGCTCAAAAAGCCTCTCAAGGCGCTGATGCAGCGGGAGCAAAGGGGATCATTTTTGGAACTATAACTGTCGCTGATGGGATATCCATGGGAACTGAAGGGATGAAGTACTCCTTAGTTTCACGAGAGGTTATTGCTGATTCTCTTGAGACGGTGGCCGGTTGCGAGGGCTTTGATGGTTTAATTGCAATAGGTGGATGTGATAAGAATATGCCTGGATGTTTGATTGCTATGGCGCGTTTAAATCGTCCATCAGTTTTTGTTTATGGTGGAACAATTTTGCCCGGTTGCTATAAGGGGCAAAATGTTGATATCGTTTCTGTTTTTGAGGCAGTAGGCAAGCATGCAGCTAAGAAGATTTCTGATGAAGAGTTAAAGGATGTGGAAAGTTGTGCAATCCCAGGTCCTGGATCTTGCGGTGGGATGTATACAGCTAACACCATGGCTTCAGCGATCGAAGCCTTAGGGATGAGCTTACCGAATAGCTCCATGCAGATTGCAATATCAAAAGAGAAAGAATTAGATTGTTTTAATGCAGGGGCTGCTGTATTTAATTTATTAAATAAGGGTATTAAGCCTAGAGATATTTTAACAAAGAAAGCCTTTGAGAATACGATCACTGTCATAACAGCTTTAGGTGGCTCAACGAATGCTGTTTTACATCTTCTAGCCATTGCTGACGCTGCTGGTGTTAAGCTCTCAATTGATGATTTTACTCGTGTTGGTAAGAAAGTGCCTGTGCTAGCTGATTTAAAACCTAGCGGTCGCTTTGTAGCGGCGGAGTTGGCAGCTATTGGAGGATTATTACCTTTAATGAAAATGTTATTAGATAAAGGTTTGTTACACGGGGATTGCCTGACGGTAACTGGTAAAACCGTTCGAGAGAATTTAAAAGATGTTAAACCTTATCCTGATGAACAGCAAATCATCCGTCCTTTTGATAATCCTATAAAGAAGGATGGACATTTAATCATTCTTTATGGAAATTTAGCATCCGAAGGTGCTGTTGCTAAGATTACAGGTAAAGAAGGATTATCGTTTACGGGTAAAGCCAAGGTCTTTGAGTCTGAAGAAAAGGCTCTTAAAGCTATTCTCAACGGTAAGGTTATCAAAGGTGATGTGGTCGTGATCCGTTATGAAGGCCCTAAGGGAGGACCTGGGATGAGGGAGATGTTGTCTCCTACATCAGCTATTATGGGTAAAGGTTTAGGTAAAGAGGTTGCTCTTGTTACGGATGGACGTTTCTCCGGTGGTAGCCATGGCTTTGTTGTTGGACATATTACTCCCGAAGCTTACGTCGGTGGAGCGTTGGCCATTGTAGAAAATGGTGACTCTATCACCATCGACGCTGCTAAACGTGAAATTAATCTTCATGTTTCTGCCACTGAGATTAAGAAACGTCTTAAGACCTGGAAGCAACCAAAACCAAAATATACCCGCGGTGTTTTAGCAAAATATGCTAAACTTGTAAATAGTGCTTCAGAAGGTGCTGTAACAGATCAAAATTTATAATATGTTACTTATTATTCGTACTAAAATTGATATCGAAAATCGTAATAAAGTCGCCGAAGATTTAAAAGGCTACATCAAGGTCGTTGTGGATGTGAAACGTAGAATTTTATCTGCAGGTGGAGAGAAACATGTAGATGGTGAACAACTTCTTTTAAAAGATGGCAGTAGTCAGATAGATCTTTGGGGCGCTGGGTTAGATTTAGAAACTAATCAAATGGATTTTGATTCCATGATTAATTTAAGGCCAACTCAAAATAAAAGTCGAGAAATATTGGATCAAGAAATTCGGCAACTCGTTGAATCAATTACTTGCTCTTTATTAGGGGAATAATGGAAGCCAAAGAAATAACTTTAAATATTTCTGTTAATTTAGGACGATTGTGTCGATGGGCTATGGAAGGCCGAAGAGCTAGAGTAGATCAATTTTTGGCTGAGACCGATGAGTTTATGAAAGCTTTAGAATCTGCTCCTAAATCTGAGCGATTTCTGCCGACCTATGAATGGTTCAAAAAAGATTTTGATCATCTACGTCTTAATGTTTATATGGATGCTACCTGGGCTGAATCCATGTTGACCTGGGCCAATATTTTAAACCACAGAGCATCTTTAACATAAGAGGATTCAAATGGCAGGTAATTCATTAGGAGAACTTTTATGATAAATAAAATTTGTTCACTCATAATTGTTTTATTACTTATTGTTTCTACTGTATCCGCAGCTGATGAACTTTTAAGAAAAACGAATTGGCTTGCAACAAGCCAAGAACATATTTTTTATAAGAATGGAGTAAAAGTATCCAGGGAGGAGCTTGCGTTAACTGGAAGAAATGTGATTATATCTGAAGGGCAAATTCCTGATGGAGTCTATAGAGATGAAGGAGAACGTAAAGAAGTAAGCTATCAAAATGGAAAATTAAACGGGCCAATGAAACAATATTTGGAAGATGGGAAATTGAGTTATGAACATGAAATGAAGGACGATAAACCTATAAGTCTAAAGTCATATTTCCCAGATGGTAACGTTAAATCTCAAACAGTTTTTAATGATGATGGGTCTTACATTGAGAAAATATTTGATGAAAACGGTCAAATAGTCAAAACAAATAAGAAATCAAAATAAGAAGAAATTTATATTATGGCTGGAAATTCATTCGGACATTTATTTAAGATTACAACCTTTGGTGAAAGCCATGGGGTGGCTATCGGTGTTGTCATCGATGGGGTTCCTTCTTTATTGCCTCTGACAGAAGTTGATATCCAGAAGGATTTAGATCGTCGTCGTCCAGGGCAGAGCAATATTACAACCCAAAGACAAGAAGCAGATACGGCTGAAATTCTTTCCGGCGTCTTTGAAGGAAAAACAACGGGTGCTCCAGTTGCTATTCTTATTCGAAATGATGACCAACGTTCTAAGGACTACGATAATATCAAATCCGTCTTTCGTCCAGGCCATGCGGATTTTACTTATATTGCTAAATATGGTATTCGTGATTATAGAGGCGGTGGAAGATCATCAGGACGTGAAACTGCTGCAAGAGTAGCGGCAGGTGTTATCGCTAAGAAAATTCTTGCTAAGTATAACACTAAAATTTTTGTGTATACCTTAGCGGTTGGTGATATTGTCGCCCAAAATATAGACTTAAACGTCATTGAACACAATATTGTGCGTACGGCAGATGCTAATGTAGCGGAAGCTATGATCGCTAAAATCGAAGAAGTCCGTAAGAACGG
>JBAXBI010000127.1:0-4787 GCA_037142055.1 Candidatus Omnitrophota bacterium
CCATTGCCTTTTACTAAACGAGCTTATCTACTGCAAACTTTAGGGCTATATGATGCCGTGCATAAGGAAGTCGAAGAAGCTCTTAAAATATCTCCAGAGGATTTTGATTCGTATAAATTATTAGGTGAAATGTACGGAATAAAGAAGAATTATATTCGTGCTTTCGAGAATTTTCGTATTGCGACCATTTTAAGGCCGCATGATCCTCAAATACGGGTAAGTTTAGCTAGAGCCTATGAGAGTTTAAAAGATTATAAAGGGGCGATTAGTCAATATGATCGTGTTATTGAAGTAGCACCTAAAAATTCTAAGGCGTATTATGGTTTAGCTAAATGTTATGCTTACCTCGGTCGCGAGAAAGCTGCTTTGAATTTTTTCAGACAGGCTAAAGCGATATCTCCGGAAGATAAGATTGATGTTCAAGAAATTCATGATATTATTGATAAAAATAAAAAGACAAAAAAGGAAGTTATTAGTCGTAAGAGTGATGAAATTGAGAAAATTAAGAGCAAACAGCTTAACAACATTTAAAAGAATTTAAGAAAATATGCGTGATGTTTTAACTTTTATTTTAGCTGGTGGCAAAGGAGAGCGGTTAGATCCTTTAACTCGAGATAGAGCTAAACCCGCGGTGCCTTTTGGGGGAATTTATCGTATTGTTGATTTTGCCCTTTCGAACTGTGTTAATTCTGGCCTGCGTCGAATATTTCTTTTAACACAGTATAAATCTTTTTCTCTGCAGAGGCATATCTTAGAAGGGTGGAATATTTATTCCAATCAATTAGGGGAGTTTATCGATGTTATCCCTGCCCAGCAACGTCTTTCAGCGGATTGGTATCGAGGAACTGCTGATGCTATTTATCAGAATTCACACGTTATTCAAGATTATGAACCAAAACTAATT
This sequence comes from Candidatus Omnitrophota bacterium, assembly GCA_037142055.1. Classification (GTDB taxonomy): domain Bacteria; phylum Omnitrophota; class Gorgyraeia; order Zapsychrales; family Fredricksoniimonadaceae; genus JACQCF01. Next base: position 905 of record JBAXBI010000127.1, read on the forward strand.
TTGATATTAGCTGGAGACCATGTTTATAAAATGGATTACCGCAAGATGATTGAATATCACCTTAATAAGGGGGCGGATATGACCGTTTCTTGTATTAAGATGCCTAAAACGGAAGCTGTTAATTTCGGTGTCGTTGAGGTTGATAAGAATAATATGGTTACCGGTTTTCAAGAGAAGCCGCAGAACCCTAAAACAATTCCTTCTGATCCACAAACAATTTTTGGATCCATGGGGATTTATTTGTTTAATGTTGAGGTTCTTAAGAATGAATTAAAGATTGATGCTTCTAAGGTTGATTCAGATCATGATTTTGGTAAGAATATTATTCCTCAAATGGTGCAAAAGAAACTTAAAGTGTTCGCGTATGATTTTGCTATAGAAAATAATCACTCGACTTATTGGCGAGATATCGGAACTCGAGATGCGTATTATCGTTCAAATATGGATTTAATTGGTAATGAGCCAAAATTTAATCTTTATGAAAAAAGTTGGCCCCTGCGAACTTATCATCATCAATATCCGCCTATTCGAGTAATTAGCGTTGGTGATAACCACGGGTCAATTATAAATTCTATAGTCGGTGGTGGTTGTTTTATCGAGGGGGGAGAAGTAAATCATTCAGTTATCTCTTCTAATATCCATATAAAAAATAAGGCGAGGGTTGTACGTTCGGTTTTGATGGAGGGGGTTGTTGTGGGAGAAGGCGCGCAGATACAAAATGCTATTATTGATAAAGAAGTAGAAATTCCCGCTAATTCTAAGATAGGTTTTGATCCTTCCCTAGATCGTCAACGTTTTGTGTTAACAACTTCTGGTATAGTTATTGTTGCGAAAAAAACATCTTTATGATATTTTATGCCCTATGATTATTCAACCTAAAGTTCGCGGATTCATTTGTACCACGGCACACCCAATGGGTTGTGCTGCTCATATCCAAGAACAAATCAACTATATCAAATCCAAAGGTGCCATTACTGGAGGCCCTAAGAAAGTTTTAGTTATTGGCGCTTCCACGGGTTATGGCCTAGCTTCTCGTATTACAGCTGCTTTTAGCTGTGGGGCTGCAACGATGGGTGTATTCTTTGAGAGGCCAGCTGAGGGTAAGCGAACAGCTACAGCAGGTTGGTATAATTCTGCAGCTTTTGAAACCGCTGCTCGCAAAGAAGGGTTATACGTTAAAAGTTTTAATGGCGATGCTTTTGCCGATCAAATGCGAACAGAGGTTTGTGAGGCTATCAAAAAAGATTGGGGACAGGCGGATTGTGTAATTTATTCTCTGGCATCACCACGGCGCACAGATCCAAAGACAGGTTATCTATATAAAAGCGTACTAAAACCTAAAGGTGTAGCCTATACAAATAAGAGCGTTGACTTCGAATCCAATACAGTGACCTCCGTTACTCTTGAGACAGCAATCCAACAGGAAATTGAAGATACTATTAAAGTTATGGGGGGGGAAGACTGGCAATTATGGATTCAGGCTTTAACGGATCAGAATTTATTAGCTCCAGGTGCAGTCACTGTGGCGTATTCCTATATAGGTCCTGATGTAACGACTCCAGTGTATCGTAATGGAACTATAGGAGCTGCTAAAGATCATTTAGAGGCGACCGCGCATGAACTTGATTGTCAAATGAAGAAACAGCGTGGGCGTGCGTTAGTTTCGGTTAATAAGGCGCTAGTGACCCAGAGTTCTTCTGCGATTCCTTTTATACCTTTATATTTTGTAATCTTAATGAAGATTATGAAACAAAAAGGTATCCATGAGGATTGTATTCATCAAATTTATCGGTTATTTTCAGATCGTTTGTATAATGCTCGTCCCTTGTCGGATATTCCAGTTGATGATCAAGGACGGGTTCGTATTGATGACTGGGAAATGCGCTCTGATGTACAGGTAGAGGTGGCTAAAGTTTGGGCGATGATTGCTGATTCGAATCTTTCACAAATTTCAGATGTAAAGGGCTATAACGACGATTTCTTAAAACTATTTGGATTCGGTCTCAAAGGCGTTGATTATAATGCTGATGTAAACCCCGAAGTGCCCATTTTGTAAAAAAGTTGAATTCCTCGTTGACACTCCGTTAAAAACTTAATACATTGATATTATTGATACTTAGAACTCTAATGTAGGAGATTGTGCATGTATCTTAAGAGGCTTGAAATTTTTGGTTTTAAATCTTTTGCGGAAAAGACTGTCCTTGATTTTCAGAAAGGCACCTCTGTTATTGTCGGTCCTAATGGTTGCGGTAAAAGTAACGTATTTGATGCGGTCCGTTGGGTTTTAGGGGAACAAAGTGTCAAAGAGTTGCGTGGTTCCTCGATGGAAGATGTTATTTTTAATGGGACAGATAAAAGGCCAGCCCTTGGTTTTGCTGAAGTTTCTTTAGTTTTTTCTAACGAATCAAAAGTGCTCCCCATAGATCATGAAGAAGTGATTGTTACTCGTAGGCTTTTCCGTTCTGGCGAAAGCGAATATTTAATAAATAAGAATGTTTGTCGACTTCGGGACATTGTTGAAATGTTCTTAGGAACAGGTGTGGGTGCGGAAGCTTATTCGCTTATCCAACAGGGGAAAGTGGATTTAGTGGTTTCCGCAAAACCCGATGATCGTCGACAAATTTTTGATGAAGCTGCAGGGATTACCAAATATAAAGCTAAGAAGAAAGAAGCTTTAGGTAAGCTTAAAGAAACTGAAGATAATTTGGTTCGCTTAAATGATATTGTTGTCGAAGTTAAAAGACAAATTGGCAGTATTGAGCGTCAAGCTAAAAAGGCTCAGCGTTATAAGGAAGAATTTGAGCAGCTCAAGACGTTTGAACTTATTATGGCTAGCCATCAAATGACGGCCTTCACCCAGGAATTTGAGACGATTACTAATGTTCTGCAAGATTTTCAATCTAAAGAACAAGAGGGATTGCGTCAACTTGAAGAATTTAATCGTATTATTAAACATGAGACGATGCTTATTGATGAGCTTGATGAGAAAATTAATGATTTTAAAACTCAGCAAATCCGTCTTGATAATGATATTGAAGTAAACGTTCGCCAGATTGGGTTTAATGACGAGCGTCTTCAAAATATTGATCAAACCATTATCCGTTTAGAAGCGGATAAGAAAGCGGCTCTTGAGCGTTGCGGTAGCCATCAAAGTAAGATCGAAGAGATTAAGGTTTATTTAGCACAAATCGTTGAATCTTTCTCTGAGCTCACGGGTCAAATGGAAGAAAAACGTCGAGGGTTAAATGCCCTTTTGATGTTCATTGACGAAGCTAATGTTGCTATAAAGTCTTCTCAGGAGAAAGTTTTTGCTTTTAATGCTCAGGAAGTGCGTCTTAAGAATCAACTAACCGAGAACATGAAACGCTCCATGGAGCAAAATGCGCGTAAATCTCGTCTTGAACAAGAAAATAGTAAAGTCACCCAAGAGAAATCTCAAATTTATCTAAAGTTCGAGGGCGTCAACAATGCGATTGTAACAGTTAAGGCCCAGTTAGAAAACCAATTGGCTGCTGTCAATAGTCAGCAACAAACTTTAAGCGACTTAAAAGCCCAGTTGTCTGCTTGCGAATCTAAAATTGACGAGTTAGAAAAGTCAAAAGTATTTTTGTTGTCTCAAAAAGATTTTATTACCAAAATGCAGCGTCAGTATCAAGATAATCCAGACCCCATTGTCGAAGGTCGCTTTATTTGTCCCATCAAACCATTGGAACACCAAACGGGTATTATTCGTAAAATCAAAAGTATCCAGGAAGTAGATGGCGGCTATGAGATTGTTTATGAAACTAAATACGTAGAACTCGATTTAGTGCATATGGACGAGAGGATTACAGCGGTAGAGGCTCAGTTGGTTAATGAAAATGTTCAAAAGGATACTTTAAAT
>JBAXBI010000128.1:0-4687 GCA_037142055.1 Candidatus Omnitrophota bacterium
ACAGGCTTCCAATGCTTCTTGAGCTAAGTTTAAAGCGGTCGCCTGCCCTTCAGTAGATTTATCAACAGATATTCCCAACGCAATCACTTGCACAACAGCAACGGTTCCAAGAACAAACAAAACAACAGAGAGCATTAATTCTATTAATGTAAAACCACTTCTATGCTCTAGCTTTCTTCCTCCAAGCCAATATAAGGTATATGGTGTGGATAATTTGTTATTCATCAATTAACAAAACCTCAACAACCGCTACCGTTAGTGACACAAATATCATCAGAATCTTTTCCGGAAACTACCCCCGCATCACTAATACTCACAAATCCTCCTGCTTTATTGACTCCTACAGACCAAAGAACAAAAAACTTTCCACCCAATGAAAGAAGATAATTGTATTCCTGGCTTCCTGGAACAAAAGGCTGATAGAAAATATTAGAAATAAACTGAGGAGTTGCTGGGTATAAATATGTAGCTTGAAGCGTTGTAGTGGAAGGTGGAAATATATGCACACCACTCTGTGAATGATTTAAATAATAAGATACGACCGCCGCCTTTACCATACTCATCTGCGCCTTCGCTTGAGCTGTATACCCCTGATCCCACATTGCTTGAAAACGCGGAAAAGCTATCCAGACAATGATAATCAACGCTGATAAGACTACCAATATTTCAATAATCGTATGACTTTTTTTATTCATAATGTCTTTATTTAAGAAATTTCTTAGAAATCGATTAATTAACAATTACTGTCGCTTATGCCAATATCATCAAAAATAATTACTACTGAAAAGACCAACGATATTTGTAAAATCTTAAGAATCAATTATTTAATTTATGATTTATATAATGGATCTTCTTTGACTATGGTGAGTGGTATAATTTTATACTTTAAGAAAAGAAAATATTAGCAGCCACTACCATTGGTAACACAAATATCATCCGCATCCTTCGTTACAGCTCCTGCGCTACCTACCCCTACGGTCGTTGTATACACACCATCTACTCCCACTGAGGAAATAACATAATACTTCGCATTGGTAGATAAAACGTAGTTATACTCTGTAGTCGCTGTTGGTCCCCATGGATCATAGGGTGGCGTTGTATTAATGATTTGTGGTGTTGCCGATGCCAAAAATCCTGCCCCAACTCCTACAGTGCTTGGCGGATATGCTTTCGGCGTTTTATTCGTATAATACGCCTCTACAGCCGTCTGCATCGTTTGCAACTCTGCTTTGACTTGGGCTATGCGTCCCGCGTCTTGCATCCCTCTAAATCGCGGTATAATAATTCCTATGAGAATAATCAATACCGATATAACCACCAGTATTTCTAGTAAAGTAAACGCACTCTTTTTCATTATCCTCCTTATCGGTAGATATTAAACCCTTTAAAAGCTATGAAATACTAGCAATTACTACCGTTGGTTACACAAATATCATCCGCATCCTTCGTTACTACACCTACACTACTTATCCCCAACGTCGTTGTATACACACCATCTACTCCAACCGAGGAAATAACATAATACTTAGCATTGGTAGATAAAACGTAATTATACTCTGTTGTAGCTGCTGCTCCCCATGGATCATAGGGCGGCGTTCCGTTGATAATTTGTGGTGTTGCCGTTGCCAAAAACCCTACCCCTACCGATATACTAGTGGGCGGATATGCTTTCGGCGTTTGATTCGTATAATACGCCTCCACAGCCGTCTGCATCGTTTGCAACTCTGCTTTGACTTGGGCTATACGTCCCGCGTCTTGCATCCCTCTAAATCGCGGTATGATAATTCCTATGAGAATAATCAATACCGATATAACCACCAGTAGTTCTAGTAGTGTGAAACCTTTTTTCATTTTTTCTCCTTTTCTTTGTTTTCTAAGTAATCATTTCTGAATAGTTTTTACCATGTCAAATATTGGCAAAATCATAGACGCTAAGATAAATCCTATCGCCCCACCCATAATGACAATAAATGTTGGTTCAATTAAAACCATCAGACCTTTAACATCAAGCTGCACCTTGATTTCATAAAAACTAGAGATTTTGTTCAATATCTTTCCAATGTTTCCTGATTTTTCTCCTACTGATATCATATAAGTTACATCCCTTGGAAATTCTACATGACTAACCAAAGGGGCATGAATTCCTTCCCCCTTCTCAACACTCATAGAAATTTCGTTAACTATACTCACAAAGACTGTATTGTTCAAAACCTGTCTTGTAATATCCAGCCCCTGTAATAAGGGAACGCCAGCGTCAATCATAGCGCCTAAGGTATGAGAAAAACGGACTACAAGTACTTTTTGTACCAAAGGGCCAATAACCGGTATCTTAAGAATAACTGTATCCCAAATTTTCTTACCTACTTCAGTTTGAAGAAACATCTTTATACCAAAGAAAAGGCCTACCAAAACAATGATCAACACATACCAATACATCTTGACCCAAAGCCCCGTCTCGTAAAGCACTTGAGTCGGAACGGGCAATGGCACCTTAGCTTTATTAAAAATTGTCACAAACTGAGGCAAAACAAAAGTAATAATAAGCATAATTACCGTTATACCCGCTATCATCAGCATACATGGATATATCATCATGCCCCTGATGGTTTGCTTTAAAGTTTCTTGTTTTTCCAAGAAATCTGCTAAATTTCTTAATACATTATCCAAGGTACCTGACATTTCTCCCACTCGCACCATGTTGATAAAGAAGTTAGAGAAAACCTTTGGATATGCTGACAAAGCATCTGAAAATGACGACCCATCTGATACCGTCTGTGTAATTCTTTGAATGACATAAGTAAAATACGGATTGTCCGATTGCCCTGATGTCATATTAAGAGCATCCAACAATGGAATACCTGCATCTGTCATACTCGAGAGATTAGTACAAAAAGCTGTCATATCTCGTATCTTAACTGGCTGGGACTTCTTAGATACAGGATCTGCTTTAAAGGTAGTCACTTTAGTAGCTTTTGGCGCGACCCCAGGACCTACCTTAACAGGCGTATACTGCATCTGACGAAGCTGGTTTATCACCTCTTGTTCAGTGGCGGCTTCTAAATTCCCCGTAACCAACTGACCAGCATTATCTCTAGCTTTGTATGCGTAATATCCCATTTCTCTTTTCTATTCCTCTTGGCTGACTCGGTAAACTTCTTCCTTTGTTGTCAATCCCTGAGCAACCTTATCTAAACCATTATCCCGTAAACTCTGCATCCCTAAAGCTACAGCGCTACGGTGAATTTCTTCCGTAGATCCTTTACTTAAAGCTAAGGTACGAATTTTCTCATCAATAACCATCAGCTCAAAAATACTGGTACGCCCCCTATAGCCTGTCGATGAACAATTCTGACAACCTTTCCCGTGACAATCCTTACATATTAAACGCACTAAACGCTGAGCTAACACACCTATAATAGAAGAAGCTAATAAAAATGGTTCACAACCAATATCCAAAAGACGGGTAATAGCTCCTGCCGCGTTATTCGTATGTAATGTCGCAAGCACAAGATGTCCTGTTAAAGCAGCTTGAATCGCTATCTGCGCGGTCTCAGCATCTCGAATTTCACCGATCATAATGACATTAGGGTCCTGTCTTAAAATCGCACGTAACCCATTCGCAAAGGTTAAATCAACTCTTAGATTAACCTGAGTTTGCCGAATACCTGGTAAACGGTATTCCACAGGATCCTCAATTGTTACGATTGATTTTCCGGGTTCATTAATTGTGCTCACAGATGAATACAACGTCGTTGTTTTACCGCTTCCCGTTGGTCCGGTAACTAAAATAATACCGTTAGGTCGCTGTAAAAGACCTTGGTACCTAGTTAACATCTCGCCTTGAAACCCTACCTGCTCAAGACCTAAAAGAATATTACTCGTATCCAAAAGTCTCAATACCAAATTCTCCCCGTAAACCGTTGGCAAAGACGAAACACGAATATCAATACGTTTATTATCAACCTTCATCTGAATACGGCCATCCTGAGGTTTTCTTTGGTCGGCAATATCTAATTTAGCCATGATTTTAAGACGTGAAATGATTGCTGATTGAAAGTCTTTCGGTGGAGAAGTCTGTTGATGAAGAACACCATCAATTCGAGTTCGAATAGTAACTGACGACTCCTCTGGTTCCACATGAATATCAGAGGCCCCATCAGAAACTGCTTTAGTAATCATCGCGTTCACAAATTTAACTACTGGGGCGTCATCTTCTATGGGCTGTCCAGAAATATCTATCTCTGCCCCATCCATAGCTATAGCTCTTAAGTCCTTAGATGACGATTTACTACCTTTGGGTGTCATTTTATTATCCTTGACCACCGCTTTGACCTCTTCAACATTAGCACTAACCATAGGCATATCTAATTTGCCTGCATAAACTTCTTCAATAGCTCTTCTTATCTCTTCCTCAGTGGAGATGGCCGGCTCAATATTCAATCCCGTTTTTGAAGCTAATTCATCTTGTACATAAATATTAAACACATCAACCATGACACAAGTAAGGTTGTTACCAATTTTAAGAACTGGAACAACTAGATATTTACGCGCCATTTCTTCAGGAACTAAATCAACTACTTTAGGATCTATGATTAAATTGGACAACTCAATAAGTGGAATATTGGTATTTTCTGAAATAAAATTAACCATCTGCTCTTGAGTTATTAACTTAAGCCTTGGCAGAACC
>JBAXBI010000129.1:0-4652 GCA_037142055.1 Candidatus Omnitrophota bacterium
GATTACCGTTGATTCTTTTTGATGAGCATAGTAATGTTTTGGATCTGAAACATGGACCTTATACAGGTAATTGGCTAACACATCTTCTTAATGAAGGAAAAATTGGGGAAGCATTTTGGATATATCCTAAAAATCGTAAGAATTATATTCGTGGAAAAGAAGATGATGATAAATGGTTTACGGCTACTGATTCAAATTTTGAGAATATACTTCGCAAATATTTAACTAAACTTCAAAAAGGCGTGGTTTTATCTGTTGACCAAGATTACTTTGCTTCATTCAAAAGTGATAAGTTTCCGGCTGCTATACCTAAGAAAGGTGAAATTAGTAAGAATATAAAAGAAATATTTCGATTGTTTAAAAAGTATCAAATTCCTGTGTATCTGGTTAACGGAGCTTGTTCTGCAGCATGGTCCCCAGCAAAATTTCAGGGAGAATTTATAGTTGCTTTGCAGGTATCAGCAGGCAGTTATGAGAGTAGTGCTCAAGTGCCAGATAAGGCGATGACGGTCAAGAAATTGGGTTTAAGAAGTGGATTGGTTAATAGTCAATTAACCAATGAGTTTAGCGAATACTTCACGATTAAAGGTGAAGGCATCTCTTCATCGGATGCAAAAGAATTAGCTAATTCATTTTTAAGAATGCGTCCCGGTTCTCTTGACAAGCTTGAGGAATGGAAGGTTATTAATTTTGATGAAGTTGAAATAATTAAAGGGATTAATAAAGTTGGGTTTTCTAAGCTTTTACCTAGTTTTGCTTTGAAGATGAAGGCTCAAATAGAAAGTTACGATGCTTTCCTTTCGGATCAAAAATTAATTGTTTCAGAAAATGATGTAACTAAAGCGACTAATCTTAGTATTGAGAAGTTAATGAATGATGGTTATGTAGAAATAATTCCCAGTGTAAAAGATGTAGTAAAGGTCAATGAAGCCAAGGTTAAGCAAGGGGTAACAACACAAAAAGATTCTGTGGCTCAAGCTCTTGAAGGCCTTTTACAAAAGTCACGCCATAAAGACTATGGGTATTGGCGTAAGATCCTTTTGTCTCGATTAATTCCTGTTTCTGAAATAATAAAACATCAATCGCAGGGAATTCCTCTAAATTCGATCTTTGAAATACTTAAAACGCGTTTTGAAATAATTGAACAAATGGTTGAAGCGAAGAAATTTGTTGATAGTCATCTGGGAGAATTGGGGGATATGAATAATGTAGAATCTTATGCGTGGAGATTTCTTGTGATGGAAGGGCTTGAATCTGCCCAAAGACGCTTTCCGGAAGCTGTAGCGTTTGTTAATGCAAATGCTTATAAATTTAAGAGTATAACAAGGAGTTCAGACTCAGGCAGAACAGCGGCATGGAAATATATCTACAATCATGGGCTTAATGCGGCTATTGAATATGCCAAAACTTTAAGTCGAGCAATGACAACAGAAAAGCAAGATCTTTCCAAAGGTGGTATTGACTTAACCCCTGCCAATATGAATTTGCAGACACATAACGCAGGCGTAGAAATTAAATTTCATATGGATTCAGCTATGTTACAGCAACTACAAAACGCCCCTGGGCTTATACCGGTGATTATCAATATTCAACCTTTAAATGATCTACGTATGTTTCTTGGTCTAGGAGAGTCTTCGCAACAAACAAGTTCTTGATTATTTCTATTATTGAAACTTGATAGAGTTTTTTGAAAAATCGATAATGGCTTTTGATTTTTTAAGAAAGTTCAATCCTAAAAGACCATCTGCTTTTATTTGTGGGGGAAGGTCATGGACTAAAACAGGAAAATTACGAAATTCAACACCAAAAGCTCTAAATAAAGGAATATTTACTAAAGTAGCCCTTTCTACTTTTGTTCCTGTGGCAATTTTAATATTTCGTCCTTGTAAATCAATTCCAATGATCACAGCGGCGAATTTAGGGATCATCGTATATGTTGCCCCTGTATCTACAATCATTTTAAGAGAAAAGTTTTGTTTTGGACCAATAATTTCAGCCAAACAAGGTAACACATTTTCTCTGGGATCAAAAGAATAGTGAGTCATAATTTATAGCGCAGCTGCCATGCCTTTTGGAAGGATTGGGGCAGTGCATTCAATCATTGGCCTTTTAATTTGGGGGGATTTTAAAAGGAGTTTATAGATTTTATCGCGTTTAGGATCATGAGCGATTAGTCGACCAGAAATGGGGGTAGTGGTAGACTCATCCATAACATCAATGTCAATTAAAAGCCATTCACATTTGAAGCGTTTCTTGATTGCTATGATCTTTTCAGATTTAACTTGTTTCATAATTAAACGATAGCACACTATTTTAGAGTTTTCAATATTTCCATAACTTCTGTATTGTGTCCCTCGGGTTTAACCTTATCAAAGATTTTGGCAATTTTACCTTCCTTATTAATGATGAAGGTGGTACGAGCGACCCCCATATATTTCCTGCCGTACAGGGATTTTTCAACCCATACGCCGTAGTCTTTACACATCTGTTTTTCATCATCAGCTAAGAGAGGAAAGGGAAGGCTGAACTTATTAATGAAACTTTCGTGTGATTTGACGCTATCTGGGCTAATACCGAGTATGACGGCTCCTAACTCTTCGATTTCTTTAAAGCTGTCACGAAAACTGCAGGCTTCAACAGTACACCCGGGTGTGTTGTCCTTAGGGTAAAAGAATAGAACAATATTTTTTCTTTTAAGGTTCTTAAGGGCAAAAGTTTGGCGGTTATTGGCTAGAAGTTTAAAATCAGGGGCATTTTTACCTTCCTTAAGCATATTTACTCCAGGATTTTGAACTTGGGTTGTAGATTTCTTTAACACGCTTTTCTTCTGATAGACCATCTTCCAAAGGCCAAGCTGTTGCCTCTAGTTTGTTGCCATCAATATCATAGAAGTATAAGGACCAGCTTTTAGGGCGTTTCTTTGCATATTCAATTTTGACGTTGTGCTTTTGCAGATGTTCAATCATTGCTTCGAAGTCATTAGAGTGAATATGAAATGAAAAATGGTTGGCGCCTAAACCTTCATGAGCAAAGGGATGGTTTTGATTAAGGTCTTTTGCCTGGATAATTCCCAAGAGAGAAGCTCCGCAATCGAGGAAATATTCAACTCCCGGCTTGGATGGCTCACGTTCGGTAATTCTTAAACCAATGACTTCTGTATAAAACTTAACGGATTTATCCAGATCTCGTACGTTAAAAGCAACGTGATCTATACCGAAGATTTTAATCATAGCGTGATTGTTTTTTCAATTTTACGTTGTTTAAAGATAAGAGATTCTTTGTAACCTACAGATTTGGCTAAAGCGATGGCTTTATCAAAATCTTTACCAACCTCTTTCGGGGTGTGGGCGTCAGAGCCAAAGGTTAAAGGTACGCCTGCTTCTTGATAGATTTTTAGACAATTTAAAGCGGGATACATTTCAGCAACAGGTTTATGTAACCCTGCGGTATTAATTTCAATGGCAACTCCGGCATCTTTAAAAACCTTGGCGGTGGCTCGGATTTCATCGGTTAAATCAATGGTAGGTCTTGCCCCAAACTTCTTTGGTAAATCACAATGTCCGATAATATTAAATAAACCAGTCTGGGCAGATTTCCTTAAAAGAGCGTAGTATTTTCGGTATACATCGTTGACATCATAAATCTTCCAGTATTCCCGCACCTTAGGGTTTGGGTCGTCAAAAGCCCAAGTATCAATAAAATGAACTGAACCTATGATGTAATCATAAGGATAGCTGTTAATCATTTCCTTTGTTTTGGCTTCAAAACCTGGAATGAAATCAGCCTCCAGAGCCATTTTAATGTTCATCTCAGATGAGAAGCGGCTGCGAACGTCTTCAATCATACGTTGATAGGTAGGAAGCTCATCAAAATCCATGGTAATTCCAGGCATCCGTTGATGGATCATAGGGGCATGGTCAGAAAACCCCATTTCCTTTAGGCCAGCTTTAATGCCTTCTTTAACGTACTCTTCGGGGGAGCCGGTTGCATGTCCGCAAAGCGGAGTGTGCATGTGGTAGTCTGCGCAAGTCATAGGATGGGATTATAGCATTAGACACAAATTAGTCCATATGGTAATATTTCAATTCTATCTAACCCGAAATTGTTCGATTCTATAATTAATAGAATCGAATGGAGGATGTATATATGGAGCAATTCTATCGTCGTATTATTGAAATTGTAGGTGAGGATCCTAACCGGGAAGGTTTACGTAAAACCCCCCAACGGGCCGCTCAAGCTTTTGAATTTCTAACCCAAGGGTATAAAAAAGATATTAATGAGGTTATCAATGGGGCTATATTTACTTCCGATAACGATGAAATGATCGTTGTTAAAGATATTGAGCTTTACTCTATGTGTGAGCATCATTTATTACCGTTCTTTGGTAAAGCCCACGTAGCTTATATACCTAAGGGCAAAATTATTGGGCTTTCAAAGATTGCGCGTATTGTTGATATGTATGCCAGACGCTTACAGGTTCAAGAGAATTTAACCAAGCAAATAGCCACTACTCTTATGGATGTAACAGGAGGATTAGGGGTTGGCGTTGTTATTGAAGCCAAACATTTGTGTATGATGATGAGGGGAGTTGAAAAACAAAACTCTGTTATGAAAACTTCCTGCCTTTTAGGTGTTTTTCGTAAGGAAGATGC
>JBAXBI010000130.1:0-4649 GCA_037142055.1 Candidatus Omnitrophota bacterium
GGAAGGCTCTCGATTCTAATAAAACTATTTTTGCTAAGGGGATTTAAAACATTTTGATAACTTTCAGTAAAATCCTTAAACAATATCATCGGCGCTTTATGGTCATTAGCTATTTTCTCTAACCCCTGTTGAATGATCTCAATGACCTCTGGAGAGAATCTGGAAATTCCAATCCTGCCGCAACCCATAGGCATACCACAAACTACAACCTTAGGATTAATAAGTCCAGGAAGAATCTTCTTAATGCCGTCTGTCAACTTCTTTAAAGGCCCAGCAACTGATATATCCAAAGGAAAATCCATCAAGAAACAAGTCGCAGCTCCAATAGGGACATCACCCTGATAAACAAGAATATAAAAGAACTTAAACTGTTCAAACGAAGATTCATCAAGAGTTTTAAAAAAATTATAATTTTCCAAAACTTTTGGAAAGACGCTATTCCACTCTTGCGATAATAAATCTTCAATTCTACTTACAATCTTGATTCTTAATTCCATATTAATCCTTACACCCTTTACTATAATTATTGCCCTTCATAATATCTGGCTTTTTTAAAATATTCCTGTGACTTCAAAGGTTCATTGTGAACTTGATAATAAACACCTAAATTCAATAACGTTTGGTTATAGGTAGGATCCTTTTTATAAGCTTCCTGTAAAAAAGCTATCCCATCTTGATCAGCCCCTAATTGTAAAAGGGCAACAGCCTTACCATTTAAAGAATCAATATTAGACGAATTATACTTATAAGATTGATCAAAATACCAAAGAGCAGACTTCAGATCCTTATGATCAAAAGCAATTTTCCCTAATCTCCAAAGCCATAAGCTCTTAACCACAGCAGGACGAGGCTTAAAGTTAAGAAAATCTTTAATCGCTTTAGGGTCTTCATCATATTTCATTAAAATCTGCTGGTGACAAACAGTATATGGTCTAGCCTCTAAACTATGCGTATGACGTAATAAACCCTCTTCGTTATCCCAATATTGTCTCTGTGAAAGACTTATCAGAGCCAAGGTTATTACTAACAAAAACCCAATAAATCTTCCTAAAGATAACTTTAACAATAAATAACTACCACATAAACATACTCCAATTGAAATGAAATATAATAAATGTATCGATAAGATAGGCCCTTGTTTAGCAAGAAGATGCCATGTTGTGATAAACGATAAATAACTAACAATACTTATCACAAAAGCACAGCCTATGACAATCCACCAAAAACAAAAATTTAATACACGTTGATCTTTCTTTAGATACGTATAGGCGACTAATATTCCATAGAAAGGTATCAAGAATCCAGACTCACGTGTCAATACACTTAAAGCTGCCGCTAGAAGAACTATTAAATATCCAAATAATTTCTTAGTTTCTAAAGATTTAACTAAAACCACTAAAGCAATCAATCCAAATAATGCCTGCAGTGAGTCCCCTCGACCCGTAATATAACGCACAACCCACTCTTGCGTTGGTAATACGACAAATAAAGAGGCTGTAAGAAAAGCGAGTGTTGAATTCTTAAAGAGCATATTAATTAAAATAAAAACAAGCCAAGCATTTAAAAGATGGATTAGCCAATTAGTCCATTGATAACCTGTCGCATTAAGCTTATACAAACGGTAATCTATGATATAAGAACACTCAAGAATTGGGCGATAATATGGAAATCGAATGTGTGCTGAAGATTTATATGAGTCGAATAAATGTGAAGTAAAAATCTTAGGGTAAAGGGCGGGTTGTTTAATTAAAGAATTCCGAGCAACCGTATAGTAATCATCTAACACGAATTGTGTACGCGCACCTGGTGAGAATGCAATCCAACAAACAATAGCAATAGCTAAGAAATACTTCATCAGCGTAAGATATTCTTTAAGACATTATTGATTAATTTATTTGCCGGTTGATCCTGAGTCTGAGCATCGCTATTAGTGGACTGCTCCCCTGAGGAATTAGAAGTACTACTATCTGAATCGTTTCCTTGATTTTGTCCGCCTCCCAAAAAAGAATTAAGAATACTCTTAACTCCAGGATTCTTATCCAAGACTTTTTGCAGTTGCTTACCAATTTCTTGTGTTCCTGCGGATGTTGCAACCTTCTTTGTAATATAATCTATTTGAGGGAAATAACTAATAGAAGGGATTACTCCAGAAACTCTACCAGGAATAAATATACGGTTACTCTCATCTAAAAGCCCTTGCAGGGGTTTAGCCTTCTTAACCAGAGCAGATGAAAGATCAGCAGCCAGATAAGTTTTAACCTCTATATTAGTATTTAAATCAAAACCGACTGTCCCTTGAGAGGCTATAGAAAATATCTTAGATTCTACTTCCGTAGCGTCTAAAGTAACAACCTTTTCCCCCACCTTAACCTTTGTATATGCTTTATCCAAAACCGTTGTATCAGTATCTAATTTATCTTTAATATCACTAGGCAAAGCCCCCGCAAGGGAACTTCCTAATCCAGGGACAAAATTCAATTTATCTAAAATAGTCTTTAAAACATTCAACTTTTCAATCTTACCATCATTAATATTAAACTCTCCTTCGCCTTTTATATTATTAAGCATAGCCTCTGGAGCGAACCCTTCTCCTGCTCCGGTGAATTCCCCTACGTTGGATCCCTTAAGTAGAGCCGGAAAAGCACTTTCATCAATAAGTTCCTCGATTTTGATAGCTCGGCTCTCAAGGTGAAAATTATACGTTGGAGCTGTCAAAAGAGCCTTAACATCTCCTTTTCCATTTAATTCTCCAGTTCCTATGTGCGCTTGTACTTGTTTGATAGAAAGATTCTTTAAATCGGATTCAACCTGAACACTAATATTTTCAACAGGGCTATGAAGTTCCTTTAATTTTACATACCCCCCATTTAAAGAAAGATTAGCAGATAAATTATCAACTCCCTTAGCAGAAGCATTCATTTGAGGTATCTGGAATAAGACATTACCCTTTATTTCCAAAGGCCAAATAGGAATGTTATCAAGCATAGGAGTTGCTTTCTTAACCTTATTTAGATCCCAACGGCTTAGATCACTTGTAATTCTAAAATCCATAACTTGGACGCTAGCCTTACTTAAGTCCACGCGACATCGCCCCGTAACCTCTACATTCTTTAACCCCTTTGCTTTACTCCAAGCATTAAGACCAAGAATGAAATCAAAGGGTTCACTCAACGAGAAACTGTTCACCCTAACATCAACATCCTGAATCAGAACATGTAAGGGCATCTGGATATTTTGATCTTCCAAAGAAAATTGGCCGTTTAAAATATGAATCGACTTAACCGCAAAAGCTGGAACAGCCATCGAAGAAGAGACAGATGTAGTTGTTACAATTGTGCTTTGCTCCTGCTTTGGCTTTGTTGCCTCTAAAGAAGCTCCTGAAGCTGGCGCCATTGTCTGAGCATTGATCTTTCCGTCTTGGGAACGAATAATTGACACCTTAGGAGATATTACTAGAACCTCCACCACATTAATCTCTCTTTTAGCCAACAAGGTTATCAAATCTAATCTTAGATGTATCTGATCAACTGTAAGAAAATTAACGTTGCTAAAATAAGGATCGTCGCTAATTGCTAAATTCTTCAAATCCAGTGACAAACCACTAAATATCCCAAAACCTAAATTGGCATGATCAATACTGACCTTCCTATTGATCGTTTGACCTATTTGTTTGGTAATTTTTGGCAAATACTGATTTACATCAAACTTCTTTAAAAAAATAAAAATCCCTATCAAAAGCAAAACTATTAATACGCCAATACTAATAAAAATAACTTTTATAATCTTCATACCTACCTCAAAATTTTCTTAATTAATTATTATCTTCTATTGCGATCCTTAGCTTTTTCTAACTGATCTTGTATACGGTTATTGAAAGATTGAGCTTGCCCCCCAACATGTGTCTTATTTTGATTCATAAAATCTTGATTCTTTCGCTTTATATCATCCATTTTCCGACTCATAGAATCTATACTTGTCATATTTCTTTGATTAATCTCCATCAATCTCTGCTGACGGTCTTTAGAATCATCCAATACTGATTGCACCTTATTAAGTTGAGATTCCATCTTGTCAGCCATTTGAGAATTTGATTTAAACGCACCCTGGTCACTAGCTTCTTTAATCTGATTTTGAATTTGTTGCATTCTGCTTTTCAACTCTTGGGTTTTTTGCATTTGCTTTCTCATAAAATCCTGTTGCTGATTCAATCCATCTTTAAAAGAATCTACGAATCTATTGCGATCACTATTTGATACAAAAGAAGCCACATCTGCATCTTGGGCTACCTTTTGATTTAACTTCTTCTGCTGTTCATTAAACTCCTCAATTTGTTTCCCTTGGTCAATTAATAAAGTAGTTTGATCTTCCATCTGTTTAGTTAAATCCTTCAAACGAAACAAATCAGCATTACTATCTCGATCCATCATCTCTTTAATTTGTAGTGATAAGGACCCCATTTGTTCTCTTGATTCTGCTAAATAACGCCGTTGATCTCCCAAATATTGACTAAACAGATCCTTTTGTCTTTCAACTTGATCGATAATGTTCTTAACTTGTGCCTTTTCTACCTGGTCTTTATTTTTTAGGCCAACAAGGCTTAAGATGTGCCCGATCCAACTTTTCTTATCAGAGGAGCTGTTCATCACTTT
>JBAXBI010000131.1:0-4580 GCA_037142055.1 Candidatus Omnitrophota bacterium
TTTGCCAGCTGTGGAGGGATCTTCAATTGGGGATACTCAACCTTTAAAGATTAATAAGGAATAAAAATAATGTCAAAATGTGTTTTATTTGTTGATGATGAAGAAATCGTGGTTGAAATTGCCAAACGTCGATTGGAAGAGCAAGGCTATGAAGTCATGACAGCAAATGATGGAGAAGTAGCTTTAGAGGCCCTAAAGAAGAAAATTCCAGATTTAATTCTACTAGATATTCAGATGCCTAAAATGAACGGCTATACGTTTATTATGGAAAAAGCAAAAATTCACGCTTATGACGATATTCCCATTGTTGTGTTAACTGCCTATGGGGAAATGGAACCGCTTTTTATGCGACATGGTATTAAATCCTACCTTTTAAAGCCTCTTAAGCTTCAGGATCTCCTTGATAGAGTACAAGCTATTGTTGGGGTATAAAGCTTATTCTTAAGCCGAAGGATTGACGCTCATGGCCTTTTGTGTTAGTTTATAAACCTTAGGTTTTTGATAATTTCCCATCCTGAGCGAAGCAAGAGGATTCCTTAATAGATATGATAGAAGAAAATGTATTAAAAGTTCAAACGCAAATACAAGATGCTTGTCGTCATATAGGGCGTAATCCACAGGAAGTTCTTTTGGTGGCGGTAACAAAGTTAGCGCCTTTGGATGCTATTGTGCAAGCAATTAAGAGTGGCATTACAGATATAGCTGAGAATAGAGTACAAGAAGCCGAGAGAAAGTTCTTGCCTTTATTTGCTAAGTTTCCAGCAATCCGTTCTCATATTATTGGTCATCTTCAAACGAATAAAGCTAAAGATGCTATTAAAGTTTGTTCTATGATTCAGTCAGTAGATAGTTTAAAATTAGCGATTCAAATTGAGAAACAAGCCGTTAAGGCAGATAAAATAGTTGAGATCTTGGTTCAATTTAACACGGCGTGTGAAGAACTGAAATTTGGAGCTCAAGCAGAAGAGGCAGTAAGTCTTATAGAAGGGATAAGTCAGCTTACTCATATTCAAGTTAAAGGCTTGATGTGTATGGCGCCTTATACAGATGATCAGGGAATTGTTCGAAAAACCTTCTCAGATTTACGAGATATTCGTGATCGGATAAGAGTAAGTTTTTCTAATCATCCTAGAATTGAAACAAAAATTTTATCTATGGGGATGAGTAGTGACTATAAAATTGCCATAGAAGAGGGGTCTACAATGGTGCGCGTTGGTAGTGCCATTTTTAAAGAGGTTATGCAAAATGTCTAAAACAATTGGAATTATTGGTGGTGGAAACATGGGGGAGGCTTTAATTAAAGGCCTTCATAAGAAGAATCGTGTATTAGTTTGTGAATCGAATCCCGCACGGGTAAAATATTTGCCTAAGAATTATGATGTAACCGCTTTAGATCTATCAGTGACAGTTGAAGAAGCTGATATTGTGATTCTCGCTGTAAAACCGCAGGATATGGAAGCTGTTTTATCGGGTATGCGAAAGGGAGGCATAATTCTGCCTGTGCAAAAAAGACATAAATTATATATTTCAATTGCGGCAGGTCTAACGACTTCATTTTTTGAAAAGCATATAGGTGGAAAGATTTCTGTAGTGCGCTCTATGCCTAATATGCCAGCTATGATTGGAGAGGGAATTACCGGTTTATGTGGGGGGCATTTTACTAGTTTAAGTGAATTGAAGGTAGCTGAGGAGATTATTGGTGTTTTAGGCGAAACTATGATTGTTAAAGAAGCAATGATGGATGCGCTAACAGCTGTATCCGGTAGTGGGCCTGCGTATGTATTTTTATTTGTCGAGCAGTGGATTAAGGCTGCTAAGAAATTAGGCTTTAAAGAAGTGGAAGCTAAACAATTAGTTTATAAGACTTTAGTAGGAAGTGCTCATTTATTGGAGAAAAGTGAATTTGACGCAGCAGATTTGCGTGCTAAGGTAACCTCCAAAGGGGGAACCACACAGGCGGCGATGGATGTTTTTTCTAGTCGTAAATTGGATAAGATTATTAATGATGCTCTTTCAGCAGCTACAAAGCGTTCGGAAGAATTAGCAAAGTAAGAAGGTGTAAATAATGCTAAGAGTAATTGTTTGGGGGATTGTAATATTTATTACGTCATTAAATAGTGTATCTGCGAAAAGTGGTATCAATGATCAGTGTAATATCCCAGCTTTAGCCGGGTATGAAAGGGTTTGTATTGCTTGTGGAGATGGGATTTGTGATGAACGATACGAATACCAATGCAATTGTCCTCAAGATTGTGCTAAGAATTTTATAAAAAAAGGAAATTAATATGGCTATAGTTGGTATTATCGGTGGTAGTGGATTGTATCAAATGGAAGGTATTAGTAATGTAAAGGAAGAGATTGTTAAGACACCTTTTGGTGATTCTTCGGATGCTTATATAACCGGAGAAATTGAAAAGACTCAGGTGGTGTTTTTACCACGCCATGGTCGGGGACATTTTATTTCACCTTCAGAGATTAATTACCGTGCCAATATTTATGGAATGAAGAAGTTAGGTGTTGAGGCGATCCTTTCTGTGTCCGCTTGCGGGAGCTTAAGAAAGAAATATAAGCCAATGGATTTTGTGATTCCTGACCAGTTCCTTGATAGAACTCTTAAAGGACGGATGGATACCTTTTTTACCGATGGTATTGTAGCTCATGTGGCCTTTGCTGAGCCCATCAGCCCTGAAATTGCGGATATTCTTGAAGGGGCTGCAAAGATTCTTAACATCAAAGCGCATCGAGGTGGTACTTACGTGAATATGGAAGGGCCTCAGTTTTCAACTAAGGCAGAGTCGAATCTGTATCGAAGCTGGAAGATGGATATCATCGGTATGACCAATTTAACCGAAGCTAAGCTCGCCCGCGAAGCAGAGATTTCTTATGCAACCTTGGCGGCTGTGACTGATTATGATTGCTGGCATCCTGAGCACGACACAGTTACCGTTGAAATGATTATTAAAAATCTTAATCAAAATGTCGATAATGCTAAGAAAATTTTGCGCACAGCTATTCCTCAAGTTGGAAAATTAAAGAAATTTTCTGCATCAGAGGCCTTGAAGTTTGCTATTATTACCAGTCGCGATAAGATTTCAACTAAAAGGAAAAAGGAACTTGATGTCATCATCAGAAAATACATCTCCTAAAACTGATTATCAGAAGACATTAAACTTGCCCAAAACGGACTTTGCCATGAAGGCTAATCTTGTGCAGAGAGAGCCTCAGTTTTTAGCGAAATGGGAAAGTGATAAGATTTATCAGCGTCTGCGTGAGAAATCTAAAGGGAAGAAGCCTTTTATTTTACATGATGGCCCTCCCTATGCCAACGGTCATATTCATATAGGCCATGCTCTGAATAAGATTCTTAAAGATATTATTGTTCGTTATAAGACCATGAAAGGTTTCGATGCTCTTTACGTGCCTGGCTGGGATTGTCATGGGCTGCCTATTGAACATCAATTACTAAAAGATTTAAAGGCTAAAAAGGGGGATTTTGATACGGTAGTTTTTCGTAAGAAAGCCCAAGAATACGCTATGAAGTTCGTTGGTATTCAGCGTGAAGAATTTAAGCGTTTAGGGATTTGGGGGCAGTGGGACAATCCTTATTTGACCTTGGCGCCAAGCTATGAATATTGGATTTTGAAATCTTTAGGAACCCTTGTTAAGAAGGGCTATGTTTATCGAAGTCTTAAGCCAGTTAACTGGTGTTTTAGTTGTGAGACAGCTTTAGCTGAAGCGGAAGTTGAGCATGAGGATCATTCTTCGCCGACAGTATTCGTACGTTTTGTGGTCAATAATCCTGAAATATTAGACCTAACTTCACAAAAAAAGACGTCTTTGCTTATATGGACTACTACTCCTTGGACACTTTTAGCTAATGTGGCTGTTGCCTCCCATACAGAATTTTCTTATGTGTTGGCTGATTTAGGAGATGAAATCATAATTCTTGAGAAGAATTTATCTGAAGGTATTTTTGCTAAAGCTAATGTTACTTATAAGATTATCAAGGAAATTAAGGGTAAGGATCTAACTAAACTTGTCTATACTCATCCATTCGGTAAATTGCAGAACTGTCCTGTTGTTAACGCGGACTACGTTACCAAGGAAGATGGTACAGGCTTGGTGCATACTGCACCCGGCCATGGACAGGAAGACTTTCAAACAGGGCTTCGCAATAAGCTGCCAATTTTAATGCCAGTCAATTCAAAGGGGGTTTTTTCTGAAGAGGGGGCTCCCTTTACGGGGCATCATGTATTTAAAGCTAACGAATCAATTATAGAAAGTTTGAGTTCTAGAGGCCTTTTGTTTTTATCGGAGAATATTCAGCATTCTTATCCTCATTGCTGGCGTTGTAAGAATCCAGTTATCTTTCGAGCAACAGAACAATGGTTTCTAAATGTAGGGCATAATGATTTAAGAACTAAACTTCAGCAAGCTATTGCTCAGGATGTTCAATGGTTTCCACCGGCAGGACGGGAGCGTATTTCAGGAATGGTTACGACTCGTCCTGATTGGTGCTTGTCTCGACAACGCCTTTGGGGGGTGCCTATTCCAGCGTTGGTTTGTGCCGGTTGCAAAGG
>JBAXBI010000132.1:0-4539 GCA_037142055.1 Candidatus Omnitrophota bacterium
ATATACATTATTTGTCCAAATTCTTCAGCTAAAACAGAAAGATATGATGAGTTTGATGTGGTAACATCTCAATTTAATCAAGATTTATATCCGTTATTCTTTTGTGCTTTTTATGATTCTTTTAATCAATCAAATTTTAATTTTCCATTAATTTTTATTTCTTATCCTAATGAAACTAAGATTTATAGATTTGATGAATATTTTTATAAAAAATTACCTAATGGTAAATGGGGGATTAAGAACATTTCTAAAGATAGCTCCTATCATGAAATTGATCCATCAGTTTATGGGCAGACACTTAATTATAAAAGACTATTTAGAGTTGATTCGTATGATCCTCGCATAAAACAACGAAATTGGTATGTTTTAAATCTTAGAGAGATATTTAAAAGGTAGAATTGATGGGGCAAATTCGTAAAGTAGGTAATCTTTTCTATATTGAATTCTACGCTCGTGGACTTTTATACTCACAAGTAACTGGTGATAATGAGGATTTAGCGCTTTTGATGCTTAATAATATTGAAGCTAAAATATCTCAAGGAGAAGCCTTAATGCTCGTTAGAGAAATTAATTTAATTGTTTTCTTTGAGCAATTCTTAACTTACTCAAGTGATCGGTTCTCTCAAAGAAGTATTACGCGGTTTATTCAAACCTGGGAAAACTTTAATACCTTTTTGAGATCTACTTACCCAAACGTTTTGAACATATCCCACTTAACGCCTCATGTCATTGAATCCTATAAAATTGCTTTAATTAAAATAGCCAAGCCCAAAGTCGTTAATCTAACAATCCTTCTATTACGTGAAATCTTAGATTATGCTATTAAAAAAGGTTTTATAAACGATAACCCAACAATACACATACATCTTATAGAATTAAGATCTAAGTCTATTAAAAACACTGAACGTTTACTATTAGTTAAGAAGTTATTAAGAAATAATGTATCCCTAGGTAGCTTTTATCAATTACTTAACCTTAAGGATGTTGCTCAGATTATGTATTGGTCAAATTTCATTCCTTTAATACGAGATGATATTTATACTTAGAAATTTCTAATATATAAAATTATCACTTGATAATTATAGTTTTTAAGTGTAAAAGATTACAATGCAAAAACGACGTGTAGTCATAACTGGGCTTGGAATTGTCGCCTGTAATGGTGTTGGTAAGGATGAATTTTGGCGCGCTAATGCCAGAGGTCTCTCTGGAATTGATACTATTTCCCATTTTGATATTGAAGGATTTGATTCTAAGATTGCGGGATATGTAAAGAATTTCAATCCCTGTGATTTTATCCCCGCTCAAACTGTTAAAAGAACGGATCGTTATGTTCATTTTGGATTGGCATCAGCCAAAATGGCGATCGAAGATAGTCGTTTAGACCTTTTAAATGAAGATAGAAATCGAATTGGTGTTATCATTGGCTCAGGTTTAGGTGGGGTTTTATTTCACGAAGAACAAATGATTATGGCGTTAGATAAAGGCGCGCATCGCTTAAATCCTTTATGCGTGCCTAGAATTACCCCTAATGCTGTCTCTAGCCATATCGGTATCGAATATGGCCTCTTAGGGCCTAATATGGTCATTTCAACCGCCTGTGCCTCAGGTACTCAAGCAATTGGTGAGGCTTTTCGTAAAATTCAATACTCTGATATAGATCTCTGTGTCACTGGTGGTGTTGAGGCGCCGCTTACAAGGTTTACATTCGGGGCTTATTGTTCGCTACGTGTAACCTCCAAGAGAAATGATATTCCTCAAGAAGCATCTCGTCCTTTTGATAAAACAAGAGATGGTTCTGTTTTAGGAGAAGGGGGAGCGGGGCTAATTTTAGAGGAATTAAACCATGCGCTAGCGAGAAACGCCCATATTTATGCTGAAGTAAAAGGATATGGGGCCAATTCTGGTGCTTATCATATGGTCATGCCTGATTTAGAAGGTAAGGATGCTTGCTCTGTAATGGCTATAGCCATTAAAGATGCTCATTTAGAAAATAAAGACATTCATTATATCAATGCTCATGCAACATCAACTCAGGCCAATGATCAAGCTGAAACTAGGGCAATAAAAAATCTTTTTGGTGAAAAAGCTTATCAAGTGCCTATTTCTTCAACAAAATCGATGATTGGCCATAGTATTGGTGCGGCGGGCGGTATAGAAGGTGTTGTTTGTGCCTTAATTCTTGAGAATCAATTTATTCCACCCACGATTAATTATCATGAAAAAGATCCTTTATGTGATTTAGATTACGTACCCAATCAAGGCAGAAGTGCTAAAATAGTTAATCTTATGTCCAATTCTTTTGGATTCGGTAATTGCAATGCTTGCTTAATATTTTCAAAATGGGAAGGATAATTATGGCAGATATTAATGTTGAACAAACAGTCAAAGAAATCTTAGCTAGTCAATTAAATGTGGATATTAATACAATAAAGAATGATTCACGAATGGCAGAAGATTTGA
Source organism: Candidatus Omnitrophota bacterium (assembly GCA_037142055.1). GTDB lineage: Bacteria > Omnitrophota > Gorgyraeia > Zapsychrales > Fredricksoniimonadaceae > JACQCF01. Next base: position 2,461 of record JBAXBI010000132.1, read on the forward strand.
ATTTAGATTCTTTTGGAGCTGTTGAATTAGTTTTTGCTCTAGAGGAAAAATTTGTTATTAAAATCTCTGATCAATCTGTTTATACAGCTAAAACAGTTCAAGATATCATTGACTACGTTGCAAGTGTAGTAGCGCCTAAGTAAGAAAAAATAATTTTAAAAGTTTTATCTACGCCGAGGCTTGTTATAGCTTCGGCTTTTTTCTTTGACGAGCTTTTTATGGCTGGTGAAATATTCGATGGGCATGTCTGGGTGTTCTTGGACGACAATTTTTGTCTTAATGCTTTCTTCGATAGCTTTAATATTGTCTAATTGGTCAGGGCAGGCAAAAGAAATGGCTAAACCTGTTTTTCCAGCGCGTCCTGTGCGGCCAATGCGGTGCACATAATTATCTGGATCATCGGGTAGATCATAATTAACCACCAGACCGATATCTTTAACATCAATCCCGCGAGCAGCAATTTCGGTTGCCACTAAAATACGTACATGGTTTTGTTTAAATGCTTCCAAGGCGCTTTGGCGTTGTTCTTGATCCTTGTCCGAGTGAATTTCAGCGGTCTTGAAATGTTTAAGCTTAAGATTTTTTGCTAAACGGGCTGCACCAATCTTAGTGCGGCAGAAAATTAAGGTGCTGACTTTGTGCTGATGAAGAAATTTTTCTAATAAACGAAATTTGTTGGCATGGCTAACAATATATAACGACTGATCAATATTTTTAGCTGCCGTTGCAGGTGGAGTAATCTCAATGCGTGTGGGTGTATTCATGTAGCTTTGAGCAATTCTGGTGATATCCTCAGGCATAGTGGCTGAGAACAGCATGGTTTGACGATAAGCTTGAGGCGCAACATATTTAAAGATGGTCTCAATTTGTGGAATAAAGCCCATATCAAGCATACGATCAGCTTCGTCTAAAACTACAATGATCGCATCATCAAGTCGTGTGGTTTGCTGGCGCAAATGGTCAATCATACGTCCAGGTGTGGCAATAATGACACGGATATCAGATTGCATGTGTTTGATTTGTTTTCTAATATCTTCACCACCAATTAAACATGTGCTATGAATGCCTAAAGGTGTGCCAATTTTCTTAAGAGATTCATGGATTTGCTGGGCTAGTTCACGTGTTGGGGCTAAAATCAAGCCGCGGCCTTGAGATTGGGACAATTGAGCCAACATAGGGATGCCAAAGGCTAAGGTTTTGCCTGTGCCAGTTTGGGCGATTCCTACGATATCTTTACCCTTAATAGCTAGAGGAATGGTCTTCGCTTGGATAAAAGAAGGATAGCTAAAGCCTAAACGATCTAGTATCTCAACAATCTGTGGTGGAATGTCTAAATCATGAAAGGTAGTCTTAAAATCTTGAAATGATGTTTCCATATAATGCTTAGTATAGCATAAGAGATTGATAATTTAAGGTTTAATTGAAATAAACACAGGTAAGTGCAGTTTCGGTATGATTCTACTATATTTACTATATATAAACTTAACATAACATATATTATAAGAAGTTGTTGAGATAAGAAAAACAGGGCTTTTTGCCCCCTTTATTGATAGCCTTTACATCTTACCCACACAACACAGCACGTTGCGTTGCTCTCCACTAAAAACTACAGCCTTAGGATTTATCAATGCGATCTATTCTTATTTCTCTCGACTGTATTTATAACTATTTAATCTTCTTGTTCTCAGTTTTATGTAGATAGTTTTCTGAAGTAACTACAGATCGGCCTAGCTTTTTCTCTAATTGTTTACGGGCGCCGCCTGCAATGTCACCGCCAACCTTAGCGTCATCTTGAAGCTTTGTTACTCCTTGGGAGTCTTCATTTCGGTGGATTTCGGTTGTTGAGCGTTCGCCCAACATGGTAAAAATCAATTCAAAATCATCCATATGATCGCGAAGAATCTCACGTTTTAAACCTTTTAATTCTTTGTATTCACTAGGAGTTATACCAAATGTAGCTTTAGATATTTCAGCTGTGTAGGGAACATTGAAACTGACTGTCGTTTTTGAATTAAAAGTGGACCGTTTTTGACCAATTTTTGATTTAAAAGTGGACACCTCAAATATACCTAAAATAGG
>JBAXBI010000133.1:0-4514 GCA_037142055.1 Candidatus Omnitrophota bacterium
TTGATTCATCTTCAATGCAAGTAGATGCGGAAAGTACTAAGTTTAATTTTAATAATGGAACGGGTACATTTCAAGACGCAAGAGTTTTTAATGCCCCCTTTCAGATTAAAGGCCAATCTATTGAGAAAATTTCTGAAAATCACATGGCTATGCAAAATGGCTATATGACCACCTGTGACTTAGATGAACCACATTTTCGGATGGCCATGCATAAAGTGGATGTTTACCAGGGAGATAAGGCTGTCGCTCAAGGGGTAACGACGTACTTGGGTAAAATGCCTGTTGCATATATTCCTAAATTTACTCAAGACTTAAAAGATCGCCCTATTTTTACAGTAATCCCTGGCTATAAGAAAGATTTTGGATATTTCTTATTGAGTGAATTACGTTTAAAACTATCTGATAATGTAAAAGTGATCGTCCGTGGTGATTTTCGTGAACGCGTTGGTATAGGGGAAGGGGTAGATGTTAAGTACAAGACCCCTGGATTTGGCACAGGTATTTTACGGACGTACTATACAGACTTAGTCCAGATAGCTTCAAAACATTATTGGAATCTTTATACCCCTGATGGTACTAAAAAAGGCCCTACTGTTCATCATGAATATTATCGAGTGGAATGGCGGCATCAATGGGAAATTGATAAAAATACTAATGCGATGCTGCAGTATTATAAGGTTCATGATTATGATTTAAAGAACATGGGCTTTATTAAGAGATATTTCGAACGGGAATATAGACGAGGTCCTGATGTTAGTACGTATTTCTTGTTGACTAGAAATTTACCTAAAGGTGTTTTGACCTTTAGAATTGATGCCACTCGGGTGAATCCAGCTTTACAAGGAGTTGATCGGTTTCCAGAAATCAGGTATGAATTAAGTGGACAGAGAATAGGGGATACAAATTTTTATTTAAAAAGCGCGGATTCGTTTTCTAATTTTTCAAATTCTCAGCCTGGTAATAACATGAAAACCATGCGAGTAGATACGAATAATGAGATTTCATATCCTAAAAAAGTAGGATTCATTGAGTTGCGTCCTTTTGTTGGAGGGGAGCATACTTATTATAGTCGTACAAATCATGTCGATGAGCATTCAGTGATACGTGGACAGTTTAAAACGGGTTCAGATATCACAACACATTTTTATCGTGTATGGGATTACCGAAAAGATCTTTGGGGTGCTGAAATCAATGCCCTGCGTCATGTGGTAACTCCCACTATTTCGTATTTGTATGCGCATAAACCAACCATCGATCAAAGTCGTTTTAATCAATTTGACAGTATAGATGCCCTTAATCAAGTTAATAATATCCATTTCTCTTTGGAAAATAAGATACAAACCAAACGTCATAATATGAGTGTTGATTTGGTTCGTGCCCTTGTAGAGACAGACTATAATATGAAAAGGGATGTTCCTGGCAGAAGCTTTGGAACAATCACCTCAAAAATGGAAGTCAACCCTCTAAACTGGTTAACTTTAAGCACGGATGAGATTTATAATGCGCATAAAAGACAGTGGGATGAAATTAATTTCGATGCCTATGTTCACGATGAAGATAAGTGGTCTTTTGGAGTGGGGAAACGCTACGCAAGGGGCTATGGGGATTTGTGGACAACAGACTTAAGATATAAGATAAATCCAAAATGGAGAATTAAGATTTATGACAGTTATTATCTAGATAGAGGGTTTGCCCAGTCTCAAGATTATATTATTACTCGAGATCTTCATGAATGGGCAATTGATTTTGATCTGCATCGAGAACATCATAATGGGACTGGATTTTTTATTGAATTTAGGCTTAAGGCTTTCCCTAGTTTAGGAACAAGCCTCTTTTCTAGTACTCTAGAACGGCCGCGGCCTGGTCCTTCAAATCCATAAACATTTTTTTGAGGAGTTGATATGAATATTGCTATCATTGGTTCAGGATATGTGGGTTTAGTTAGTGGGGTTTGTCTCTCGCACATAGGGCATCATGTGATCTGTGTGGATAATGACCTTGCAAAAATAAAGAAACTTAAAAAAGGTCAAGTGCCTATTTATGAGCCAGGGTTAGAAGATTTGATGCGTGAATGTGTGAAAAAGAAAAGGCTTCGTTTTACTTCTTCAATCAAGGAGGCTTGTCAGAAATCTACTGTATTCTTTTTAGCATTGCCGACTCCTCCTAAAGCTAATGGAGAGGCTGATTTGACCTATATTGAAAATGCTTCAAGGGAAATTGCCTTGCACATGGACTCGTATAAATTAATTGTTGAGAAATCAACAGTTCCTGCAGAGACAGGTAAGAGGGTAAGGCGAACGATCCAATTAAACCTTCCTAAACGCTTTAGAAATGGTAACAAAGTTCTTCTTGATTTTGATGTCGCCTCAAACCCAGAATTCTTAAAAGAAGGTTCCGCTATCCATGATTTTATGAATCCAGATAGAGTTGTTCTTGGCGTTGAAAGCAAAAAAGCGGAAAAGATCTTAAGAGAAGTTTATAAACCGCTTAAAACCAAGATTTTAGTAACGAATATCGCCTCCTCTGAGATGATTAAGCACGCCTCTAATTCATTCTTGGCAACAAAGATTTCTTTTATTAATGCTGTCGCTCAAATTTGTGATTTAGTTGGGGCCGATGTTCTTAAAGTAGCTGAAGGTATGGGGTTGGATAAACGCATAGGTCGTCAGTTCTTAGATGCAGGGGTCGGTTATGGGGGTAGTTGTTTTCCTAAAGATGTGGATGCATTCATTCATTTAGGAGAAAAAAGTGGGTATGATTTTGGCTTGCTCAAAGAAGTTCGTCGTATTAATGAAGATCAGAGACAGAGTTTTGTGAATTTAATAGAGGAAAAGATTTGGAATCTTAAAGAAAAAACTATCGCGATTTGGGGCTTAGCATTTAAACCTAATACGGATGATATGCGAAGTGCGGCTTCAGTGGAGATTATTGCTAAACTTCAGCACGAGGGCGCAAAGGTTAAGGCGTATGATCCTAAAGCGATCGAAAAAGCTGGGACAATGCTTAAAGGTGTTGTCTTGTGTAATGATCCCTATAGCGCGGTTGTTGACGCAGATGCTCTTTTGTTGTTGACGGAATGGCCAGAATTTCAGGATGTAAATTTTATTCAAGTTAGAGACTCTATGCGTCAGGCGGTTATTTTTGATGGCAGAAATGCGTTGGATGCCGATAAGCTTAAAGATATGGGGTTTGAATATTTTGGCATAGGGCGAGGACGTTGATGAAAGTTATAGATATCTTAAGAAAAAGTATAATTTCTAAGAAAGCCAAGGTAGCTGTGGTGGGATTAGGTTATGTGGGCTTGCCATTGGCGGTGGGTTTTTCAAAGAAAGGTTTTAAAGTCTTTGGTATTGATACCAATAATAATCGTATTGAGCACCTTAAAAAAGGTGAAAGTTATATCACTGATGTACGCAAAGAGGATTTTATCTCATTGGTTCGCAAAGGCCATTTGATGGTGTCAACAGACTTTGACACCTTAAACCAAGCAGATGCTGTTATCATCTGCGTCCCAACTCCTATTAAGCGTAAATACACACCGGATATTTCATATATTCTCTCTGCTGTTCGTAGTATCGCTAAACATTTACATCCAGGGATGCTTATTGTTTTAGAAAGCACAACCTATCCAGGAACCACTGAAGAATTGATTCAATTAGAATTAGAAAAAAGTGGTTTAAAAGTTGGTCGTGATTTCTTCTTGGCTTTTTCACCTGAGCGTATTGACCCGGGCAATAAACATTTTGATGTCACGCAAATACCTAAGGTTGTAGGTGGGATAACAGGGGCTTGTACTGAGTTGACAGTTCTTTTATATGGCCAGATTATTAAACATATTCATCCTGTCTCATCTGCAAAAGCTGCGGAAATGACTAAGTTGTTGGAGAATTCTTTTCGGATTGTCAATATCGGTTGGATTAATGAAATTGCTCAGGCGTGCCATAAGATGAATATCGATGTTTGGGAAGTTATTGAAGCGGCTAAAACTAAACCGTTTGGATTTATGCCATTTTATCCAGGATTAGGTGTAGGCGGACATTGTATTCCTGAAGACCCGTTATATTTGTACTGGAAAGCTAAACGGTATGGTTTTAATTCTAAGTTTATCAAATTGGCCTCAGATACTAATGCACACATGCCTAATTATGTTGTTCATCGACTTGAGGCTTCCTTAAGTAAAGAATTGTCTAAGTCTAAGATTTTGATTGTGGGGGTTACATATAAGAAGGATGTTAAAGATTTAAGAAAATCTCCAGCGATAAGGCTGCTAGAGCTTCTCAAGGCCCATGGTCATGTGGATTATTATGATCCTTTAGTTCCTTTCTTAAAAGTAGGTGGCATTGATTTAAAATCTGTATCTCTTGATGCAAAAACGCTTAAAAGCTATGACTCTGTGGTGATTGCGGTAGAGCAAAGAATTGTCCAGGATTTACACGACTTGGAACCAAGTAATCTCTAGCACCTTCCGGTGTACTTTTGTTTAATATTGGAGTCTCAACATCAAGAAAACCCTG
>JBAXBI010000134.1:0-4484 GCA_037142055.1 Candidatus Omnitrophota bacterium
CACACCCACCGATGAATTCTCCGTTGATAAAGATTTGCGGCAGTGTAGGCCAATTGGTGAATTCTTTGATGCCTTGGCGAAGTTCCTCTGAGGCTAAGACGTTATGGTCTTTGATAGGAACTTGATAAGATTGTAGGATTTGAACGGATTTCGCCGAGAACCCGCACATAGGTGTATCCGCAGTTCCTTTCATGTAGATAACAACCTTGTTTGTTTTTATATCATTTTCAATTTCTTGACGTAATTGAGCGGTTAACATATTGATCCTTTTCTTTAACGTGTCATTGCTTCTCGTAATGACACAGATTTATAAATTATATTGACCTCTTACTTCATTCCATCTCGCTGGTGTAAATGTTTTTAAACCTAAAGCATGAACGACCTGAAAAATATCTTTAATGGCGGTCATGACTAATTGCTGTTGTTTAAATACGGGTAAACCCTCAAATGTGGGTGATACAACAAAAGCCTGTAGATGTTGGCCGTCATTCATGGGATCCAAGACATAGGCGGTTGCCTCAGGGATAGCTTGTTCAATTCTTAATTTAATTTCTTCAAGTGTCATAGGACTATTTGTCATTCCTGAATGTTTTAATCGGGAATCTAGTGCACTGGACCCCCGACAAACACATTCGGGGGTGACATTATTTATCTTTATTCTTCTTAAACCATTCGATAATATCTAATGATTCATACAAAGCTTTGCCATCAATGACTAGACAGGGCACTTGTGCTTTGCCTCCGATATTAATGAGCTCATCACGAAAATCTAGATCTTTAAGGATATCTTTAGAAGGAACTGTAATGCCCTCTTTCGATAGAAAATCACTGACTCTCTGACAATAAGGACAACCTACAAAATGGTAAAGTGTTAATTGATGCATAAGATAATTGTTTGAATTAGTTTAGTGTTTGAGAGAAGTCTATTGTGTTATTGCGAGCGAAGCGAAGCAATCCTTTTAAAAAGATTGCTTCACCAAACAAAAAGCCTGCCTGCCGGCAGACAGGCGAGGTTCGCAATGACACTCATCTGAATTCTTCCAATAAATTTAATTGTTGTGATTATTTTATCAAGTTTTCTACAAAATCAATGACTTTTTCTTCTAAGTGCTGATTATAAAGTCGGTTCATCTCCTGCAGGCAGGTAGGAGAGGTGACATTGACTTCAATAAGATAGTCTCCAAGAATATCGATTCCAACAAAATATAGCCCCAGCTTTTGTAAATGCGGTTTGAGGGTACTAATAATGTGTTCTTCGCGTTGACTAATGGTTGTAGGTATAGGCTTGCCGCCTGCGAAGAAATTGTTACGGTGTTCTCCTTGTGCATGAACGCGAAGCACTGCCCCTAGAACTTCGCCGTTAAGAAGTAAAATACGTTTATCGCCTTTACTGGCTTCCGGTACATATTTTTGAAGAATGATGGCTTCATAATAGCCTTTAGTCATAGTTTCAAGAATAACATTGGTGTTAGTATGTCCGTCTTCAATATGAAAGATAGACTGACCACCAAAGGCGTTGGTAGGTTTGGCAATAACACTTTGGTGTTTTGCGATAAATCCTAGCAGATCGTTCTTGCAAGTTGAAACGATAGTCGCTGGAGTAATGTCAGTAAATTGGGTAACCCAGACTTTTTCATTGACCGTCCGGATTCCTGTGGGGTTGTTAATGACGGCAATATGGAGAGGTAAATGATCTAAGAGCCAGGTGTTCATTAAGTATTGTTCATCAAATGGAGGATCAGGACGGATAAAGACTGCATGGATTTCGTCTTGGGAAAGTCGTATAGGTTGTTCAGCTAAGAAAGGTTCTTGAGCGATTGATTGAGGTTTAACCTTGGTCACATGAAAGAATAGTTTGCCTTCTATTAAACTGATGCCGTCTTGAGGAAGATAATAGACTTCATGGCCTCGCTTATGAGATTCCAGCATAAAAGTGAAGGTGATATCTTTTTCAAAGATGACGGTTTCAAGAGGATCCATAAAAAATAATAATTTCATATCTTTTTATGCTCCAGGTCATTGATTTCTCGAGTAGCCGCAACTCCTGCGATTCGCGCGAGAATACGATAGATGTCGAAAATATTTAAGTCGTGTGTGATGCCGCAGTCCTTGCCGTATTTGTCTAAATGCGGACACATCTTCTGAAATTCCATACCACCGGGTGAGTTGAGATTCTCTCTAGAATTTTTCCCCGTATGGGATCTGTAAAACCCACCGATGAGATTATTATCAATTTGATAGATGCAAACTTCTGAAGGGTTCTTCTCAATACGGTGAATGGTTGGAACTCCTTCTTGAAGCAAGAAATTGGTAACGTCACGGGCGGCTTTGTCGCGGGAGAGGTCATTACGTTTACGGCGGTTAAGCTCTAAGATTTGTTCAGGGCGTTCTATAGGGACAACGCCCAGTCCATAGGTCCCGCTGTCGGCTTTAATGAAGATAAAAGGCTTGTCTTCAATGTGGTGGCGGTCGTATCTGGATTGAATCTTTTCAAATAAATCTTTAGCTTCGATATAAAGCTTTTGTCGGTCGGCTTCAGAGTTGATATCGATATGTTGAACTTCTCTGTAAAGACAGGAAAATAACCAGGGATCAAGTCCTACCATATTAGCAAACTCTTGCATCAGTTCATTGGTGTGACGAAAGTGTGCTGACTTTGACCTGGAATGCCAACCCGCGTGAATAGAGGGGAAGGTAGGAATGCCCGCTTGCAGCAGAGCATCTGGAATGCCACCGGTTAAATCGTTATTCATGATGATTAAATCGAAAGGTATTTGTTTGTTTTCAATCTTTTCAAGGATTCGACGGAAGCAGTTAATTTTGACAATTTTACCAGTGGCGGTTTCAAGTTCCATAGCATGGGCCGCTTGCTCACAGAAGGTTGGTTCCTTATCAAAGAAGGTAGCAATGGTAGCCTGAAAGCCGGCCTTTTGAATAAGTTCTTGTAAGATACGGATATTTTCTAAATACCAAGTGTTGCGGGTATGTTCTTCTGCAACGATTAGAATATTCTTAGCAAGGGGGATTCTTTTATAAATGGCGGTTTTGATAAATTTTATGGCATCTTCGATGCCGTGTTCACATAAATTGTTAAAGCCCGCTGGGAAAAGATTGGTGTCAACAACTGCGATCTTAAATCCAGCATCACGGATGTCGACAGAACTATAAATGGGGGTAAAATCTTTCTCGTATTCTAGAAGCCATTGGTTAATTTGTTGCTGTTGCTTTTCAATGCAAGGCACACAAATTGTCTGTGAAAAACTATTAGCTAAAGTGACCTTATTCATAGCGACTATAGTATAATATTAAACTATGATGAAAGCAAAGATTGAAAAACTCCTACAGGAAAACTTCAAGCCGCAGTTTTTAGAAGTTATTGATGACAGTTTAAGTCATGCAGGGCATAATCTTGAGGCGCAAAAGGGTGGGACACATTTTAATATTAGTATTGTTTCACAGGATTTTAACGGCAAGACATCTTTAGAGCGTCACCGTATGATTTATTCTGTCTTAGAAGAGCCTTTAAAAAGTGGAGTTCATGCATTAAGTATTAAAGCGAAACCATTGATTTGATAAGGAGTTGGTATGAAAGTTTTCTTTTTAGTGGGCAGTTTCTCAGTGATTGAGCCTATGGGGGCGCTCCAGCTTTCTGCAGTTTTACGTGCGGCAGGGCATTCGTGTGCTATTGGGGCGCTTGATGAGGATGGTTTGATTCAAAGGCTGCAAGACCAAAAGGCAGATGCCGTTGCGCTTTCTTTTATGACGACAGAGGCGGCAGATTTCTTAAAATTTTTACGTATTTTAAAAGAGCGTTTACCTTCTATTATCGTTATTGCAGGCGGCCCTCATCCAACCTATTTCCCCGGCATTGCCAAAACATGGCCTTTGGATGCGATTGTTCAAGGAGAAGGGGAAGTTGCCATCGTCCCCCTCTTGGAAGCGCTTGTGGCTGGAGGGCCCATTTGTGATATCTCCGGTGTTCATACACGGGAGTTTAAGAATGCTCCCGCTGCATTGGTTAAAGACTTAGACATTTTCCCTTTTGCTGATAGGGATCTTATCAAAGACATTGAACCGTTAGGAACAGTTCGGATGAAAACGTTCTTTGCAACCCGCGGTTGTCCCTTTGCGTGTGCCTATTGTTTTAACAGCGCCTTTGAAGATCTTTACAATGTTCGAGGGGGAGGGAGTCTGCGGCGAAGATCAGTAGAGAATTTGATTCAGGAAATCGAGCAGGTCAAAGCGAAATTTCCGGTGGATTTTATTCGTTTTGGAGATGATGCGATCATTTTAAAGCACGATGCGTGGGTTGATGAGTTTTGCGAAAAGTATAAGAAGCGTATTGGTCTGCCATTTTATTTCTTGATTAACCCGATTTGCGTAAATGAAAAGTTAGTTAAGGCTCTGCGCTTAGCCGGGTGCCATTCGGTTATGATGGGCATCGAGTCGGGTAATGAAAAGGTTAGGGAAAGTATTTTAGGACG
>JBAXBI010000135.1:0-4471 GCA_037142055.1 Candidatus Omnitrophota bacterium
TTTAATTGATGATGTGAGTTTTTCAAATTAAGGTTTGTGTCATTGTGAGGGTTAAGCAAAGCAATCTTTTAAGAAAAGATTACTTCGTCGCAAAATGCGCTCCTCAAAATGACATCTATAGTGGAGAATGTAATTTATGAGAATTATTTCCATAGCTAATCAAAAAGGTGGATGTGGTAAAACAACGACGGCTATTAATTTAGCCTCGACTTTAGGGGTCAATGATAAGAAAACCCTATTGATTGATTTGGACCCTCAAGCCCATGCCACCCTTGGACTTAATATTGACGACAGCTATAGTATTTATAACGTTATTTCAAAATTGACACCGCGCAAATTAAGAATCAAAGAAATTATCAAACGAGTAGATAAGAATTTTGATATTGTTCCCTCTAACGTTTTAGTGGGAACCCTTGAGCAAGAGTTGGCCGATGAAATCGGACGTGAATTAAAACTTGTTGAGATTTTAAACGATATCAAAGGCGAATACGATTATGTTCTGATCGATTGTCCGCCTAGCTTAGGTTTCTTAACTGTTAATTCTCTGCGTGCCAGCGATCAGGTCATCATACCCGTTGAAACCAGCCGTTTTTCCATGCAAGGCGTTGATCATCTGACAGACATTGTTAACCTTATCCGCGATAGGCTTAATCACCATGTGCAGGAGAGAATTCTTATTACCATGTTTGATTCCCGCCTTCGTCATTCCTTTAGCATGTTAGCGAAAATGAGGGAGAAGTTTGGTGCCCTGCTTTATGATACGATTGTGCATGTTAATGTGAAGCTTAAGGAATCAGCGGTGATGGGGGAAGCTGTTATCAAATACGATAAATATTGTCGAGGAACTAAAGATTATTTAAGTCTAGCCCGTGAGATCATCACATTGGATAGACCTTTGACGGTTGAGAAAGTCATGGAACCTGTATTGGCTAAAGAAAAGAAAGTGGAGGCTCCCTACGAACCATCTTTACGTATGCAAGAGTTGGTTACTAAGGAATCCGCTGAGTTTATTGGCTTAGCTAATTTTTCTTTGAATGCGCCACAAGCTCAGTCGGTATATGTGACCGGATCATTTAATGATTGGTCTTTAGATGATAAGTGTCGGATGACTAACACCAATAACCTATGGAATTTGAGGTTGTCTTTAAAACCAGGCACCTATAAATATCAATTCATCGTTGATGGTAAATGGCAGGAAGATCCAGAGAATAAAAATATCGAACGCAATTCTTTTGGGGATATCAACTCGATCATTGAGGTTAAAGCCTGATGTCAGGTGGGTTTTCCAAAGAGGACATCCTTGATGGAAAAGTTTATGCTCTGCTCGCTTATTTATCTATCCTTTGCATCCTTCCTCTAATTTTAAAGAAGAACAATGCTTTTGTTTTAGCTCATGGCAAACAAGGGCTTGTTCTTTTTATCTCTCAGACAGCTGTTTGGATTTTAAGTATCGTATTCCCTAGCATTTTAGCGCCCACCATGTTTGTTTTGATGGCGTTATCTTTTGTGGGATTGATCGCCGCTGTTAAGGGGGAATTTGTGAGGATCCCCATAGCAGCAAATTGGGCGGATAAAATCTCTCTTTGATTCATTCAATCCCAGGGAAAATTTCGTTATGTCTATCTTTAATAAATTATCCGATGTTTTAAAGGAAGTATTTTGGATAAAACCTTCCCGAAAGAAAAAAACGACTTCCTCTCGCAAAAGAGTTGTTAAGAAAAAAGCCAAGAAGATAATTAAGAAAGTTAAGAAACCGGTTGTTAAGCCTTTAAAAGCTGAGAAGCCGCCTAAACCTTTAAAGGCACCTAAAGTTCTTAAGCCTAAGATGATTGCCGTAGATGACGGGTTGGAACGGGTGGGAGAAATTACTCATTACTTTGATCGAATTAAGGTTTGTGTCATTAAAATCACTCAAGGGACCATCCTTATTGGCGATAAGTTAACGATCGTAGGTGGTAAGAAGAAGTTTGTTCAGAAAGTTTGGTCAATGCAAATCGAAAGTCTCGATGTGAAGGTTGCGAGAAAAGGACAATTGATAGGTGTTAAGGTGGATAAATCGACAGAGGTAGGAGCCCTTGTCTATAAATAGAATATGTGATATATTTACTCTATGAATAACAAAGGACAAAGCGTAATTGAGTATATTCTATTGGCGGTAGCCGTTATTCTGGTTTTATTAGTGATTGTGAATCCCCACTCAGGTCCTATCAAAGATTATGTGAATACTGTTATTAACAGCATTCCAGAGCAGATTGGCAACATAACTTCTAATATTCATTTCCAATGAAATTACCTGTTTATCATAAGAGCCTTACCTTTCGCTACTTACTCTGGGCGTATAAAACAACCCGTGAGTCTTTTGAACGTATTGAACGAAAAACTACTCAGCTTAAGGTTGATGAGCATATATTAGAAACTTTAAATCGAGCGCTCAAGATTCAGGAGCTTAAGAATCAAGAGTATCAAAAGCAGGTGGCAGAATTTGAACAGTATATTGTTAATAAAGAAAATGATGAGATAAAAATAAAGTTTAGCGACGGAAATAAGAAATCTCTTCATCCTCAGTATTTATATTTGCGAAATCGTCTTTTTGCTATAGAAGAGGCGATCCAACATTTCTTAGGCCCCAAAGAATTAAAGAAGATTGAAGCTCTTTTCGAGCAAGAATTTATTGATCGTATTTTAAAAGCCAAAGAGCATTAAGTAGGGGGCAGCTTGTGGTTGTGTCATTACGAGCCTCCACCATACTTCTTTAACGGATATGAAGTAATCTTTAAAAGGTGCTAATTAAGGTTTAAAAGATAGATGAGACGTTTAAATATGCGAATACTATTATTTTTCTTCTGTGTTTTAAGTTTCTCTGCAGAGCGATCTTTTGCAGCGATTGAAGTTTATACTGCAGGGCAGCATTTTAAGTCTTTTGAGGATTATCAGCAGAAACAAAAAGATGCTCTTTTTCAAGATGCGAAATTGATAGGTCCTCTTCCAGAGCCACGCAAGGTGCCTCTTGTTTCTCAACAGGAACAACAGAAACTAGATAAGATTAGTTATAACAAAGCGGTTTATCATGTGTTGGTTGATTTTCAGCAAAATTGGGAAAAACATAAGCCCAGGTTTATTATGGATGCCTCAGAGCTGGAGGATGCCATTCGTGAAGCCATGGGAAAGAAGCATGAAGCGTCTATGTTAATTTCAGATGCACAGAAAATGCGTATTATGTCGTATTCTCCTCAAGAGAAAGCCTCCGCCTTGACTGCCAATCCAGAAGATAGACAAAAGCAATAAGAAATGTGATAATACTTAATAAAGACATCCTATAAGGAGGAACGTATGAGCGAAGAAAAGAAAGAGAACAGTTGTGCAACAACGGGAAGTGGTTGTAGTTCTTGTTGTGGTAAGATTAAGATACTAATCGTAGGGCTTATTTTAGGAGCCTTGATCTTTATGACAGGTTATATTATCGGTAAAGGGGCATGTCCTTTTAGCGGTCAGAAAACCTGTTCAATGATGCAGCGTTAATTAAACCAATCGTAAATCTTGAGCCTCCATTTTTTTGGAGGCTCTTTTTTAGTAAATGAAAGGGGTCAAAGTGGCTAAAGAGGTTATATCATTTTCGTACACGTTAACAGACAAAGAAAGCAAGGTTTTGGATGCGTCTCAGCCGGAACATCCGCTGATTTTTATGACAGAATCCTCCCAAATTATTCCAGGGTTGGAGGCTGTTTTGATCCAAATGAACCTTAATGAAAAGAATAAGGTTACCATTGCAGCTAAAGATGCCTATGGCGCCTATAATCAGACCTTGGTTTATAAAGTTCCTCGCAGCAAATTACCAACCACAGAAATTAAGGTAGGGGACGTGTTTGAAGCGGGTAATGACAAGCAAAGATTTCCTGTTTCAGTTATTAGCCTAGAGAAGGACGATGTAACCCTTGATGGGAATCATCCTTTAGCTGGCCAAGATTTGACTTTCGAAGTTGAGATCCTCCAGAAGCGATTGGCAACC
Organism: Candidatus Omnitrophota bacterium; assembly: GCA_037142055.1. Classification (GTDB taxonomy): domain Bacteria; phylum Omnitrophota; class Gorgyraeia; order Zapsychrales; family Fredricksoniimonadaceae; genus JACQCF01. Next base: position 4,007 of record JBAXBI010000135.1, read on the forward strand.
GTTGAAGAAGTCGCCCACGGCCATGCACATGGCAATGGCGGTTGTCATCATTAAGGAAGTATGAACGTCGCGGTCATTGGTGCTTCAGATAAGCCTGATCGCTATTCTTATCAGGCGCTTAAACTGCTTCAAGAAAAGGGGCATAAAGTCTATCTTGTGCATCAGCGTATCAAAACAATTGATGGGCTTAGCGTTTATGCTTCGATTAAAGAAATCGAGGAGCCTATTGATACGGTTTCGATGTATGTTGCAAGCAACATATCCAATCTCTTAGCGCAAGACATCTTGGCTAAGAACCCCAAACGGATTATCTTTAATCCTGGTTCACAGAACCCACAATTGGTGCAAAAGGCCCAAGCGGTTGGAATAAAAACCCTTGAGGCCTGCACCCTGGTCATGCTTCGTACAGGGCAATTTTAATAAGAAAATAACTGCTTATTGCTAATGGAGTTAGAGTTAGTCTTT
>JBAXBI010000136.1:0-4359 GCA_037142055.1 Candidatus Omnitrophota bacterium
GAAAATTTGAAAAAAATGTCCGCACTTATGGACCCCAATCTTCCGGAAAACCAAAAGCCACCTAACAAGGAGCGGTGAAAACCCGGCAATAACCCCAACAGGTTAACATCAATCACTAAAAGTTGTGCCTGTGTAGGCAAACTCCAGCCTGAACCTAAAAGCGCGCAATACGACTTCGCATCCACCCACATCATGGGGGTAATGTCCGAAGGCGACATCTCCAAATTACCGCCAACATATAAATTACCATCTGAACAAAGAGTTCCTATTGAAGATACATTTGCGCAATTGCTACCTGTACAACCGCCAATTCCGCACAGGTTGGCGTTTATACATTGCCCAAAGGAACAATACGCCGTTGGTCCTGTACACGCACTACCGCAAGTGCCGCAATTGTTGTTGTCATTAAGAATACCGTTACTACACGTGCATAGCCCTCTCAATTCCGTTGAACCTTGGTACGGCAAGATGACATTTCCACCGCAGGTCTCTCCGTTTACACAAGTAGTGTAACTACTTCCATCAAAGCAACTGGTTATGTCTGAAACACAGCTGCCAGAGTTACACACTTGATTTGCTTCGCAAGCCGTCGGAGGGGTCCCACAGGAGGACCCACAAGTAGTGCCTACACAAACCATAGGACTGACGCATCCCCCGCAGGCGTCATTGATCCCATTCTTATAAGGACTATTTGTTGCTAAAGGTGGTAAAACAACTTTAGTCCTAATTGTAGGAAGTCTATCCAATGCCAGTACTGTATTAAGAGGAAAAATAAAAATCACAAAAAAAACTAAGAATAAAATTTTTCTAATAATCATTTAAACCTCGTTAATTAATTATAAGTAACAAGCCCCGTATCTGAAATAGCTGTTGGATGATTAGAACCAGAAAAACCAACAGACCAAATTATAAAAAAGAGACGATTAGGCGAACTAAGATAATTATATTCTGTCGTTCCACCAACCACAAAAGGATCATAAAAAATAGAATTAATAACCTTAGGAGTAACCGTGCTTAAATAAGTAGCCTGTAAGCTAGTTGTGCTAGGCGGATAAAGACGGTCTGAAACAAAAGGCCGGTATGCTTCCAATGCAAGGATTAATACATTCATCTCCTTGTTGGTCTTGCCTATATTTGCATTATCCTTCATTCCTGTAATCTTAGGAATCATTAACTTCAAAAGAATCCCCAGAACAAATACAGTTAATAATATTTCTAAAATAGTGAAAGATTTTTTATTTAAATTTTTTTTCATAAGATGATTAAGAATGCTTTTTAAGCTGCTATGGATATCTAAATATATCATTAAACATTGTTTTTGAAACTGAAAAACTAATATTTAACACAAACCAAGCAAAGTCCATGGGCAGGGGCTGTGGCAGGAGCTAATTTTCTATCTTTGGCTTTTAACAACTTAGGAACCTTATCTGAGGAGATTTGACCAGAGCCTACTGCAAGGAGAGTTCCTACGATATTTCGTACCATTTTATAAAGAAAACCATTAGAAGAAACAGTAATACGAATAAAATTTTTTTCTTTGGAAATACTTAACTTGTTGATCATACGTACTGAGGTTTTAACAGGGGAAGCTTGGGCTGCAGCTTGAAACGACTTAAAATCTTTCTTACCTTTAATATGACCTGCCGCCTTTCGCATTAAAGATAAATTTAATTTATAAGGATAGAAATAAGCTCTGTCTCTCCATAAGGCTGAAGGATATTTTCTATTTAAAATAGTGTAAATGTAGGTTTTAGACTTAACATGATACTGGGCATGAAAATTAAGCGGGACATCTTGGACTTTAAGCACACTCACATCTTTATCCAAAAAGGCATTAAGTGCTTTTTGAATTTGCACCGTCTTCATGGCTGTATCGACTCTAAAATGAACAACCTGACCTACGGCATGTACTCCTGTATCTGTTCGAACGGAACCAATACAGTGGATCTTTATTTTAAAAATTCTTTCGAGTTTTTCTTCCAAGTGGGCTTGAACTGTACGTATGCTCCCCTCCTGGGTTTGCCAACCAGAAAAAAGAGCACCATCGTACTCCAAGGTCAATTTGAAATTGCGCATCATTTATTTTTTGATGAGAATTTCTGCGATTTGTACAGCATTTAAGGCTGCGCCTTTTCGTAGATTATCAGAGACAATCCATAAGTTAAGGCCATTAGGAATGGATATATCCTCACGAATGCGTCCAACAAAAGTATCGTCCTTTCCATCTGCCATAATTGGAAGAGGATAAAGAGACTTCTTGATATCATCAACTACTTTAACCCCTGGGGCTTTCTTAAGAATCTCAATGGCCTTTTGGCGGGTAATTTTCTTTTTCGTCTCTATATTAACAACTTCTGAATGACTATTTTTCACAGGAACACGCACACAGGTCGGGCAAACTTGAATTTTCGAATCATGAAACATCTTGCGAGTTTCATTGACCATCTTCATCTCTTCCTTGGTGTAATAATTATTTGTAAAGACATCAATCTGTGGAATCAAGTTATGCGCGATCTGATACTTAAACTTCTTAACTTCCATCTTTCCTTTTATCTGATTCTCAAGCTCAGCCACCGCCTCTGCCCCAGCTCCGGAGACAGCCTGATAAGTAGAGACAACAATACGTTTGATTGTTCCATAATCATGCAAAGGTTTTAGTGCAACAAGCATTTGTATAGTCGAGCAATTAGGATTAGCAATAATACCTTTATGCTTTTTGATATCTTCAGGATTAACTTCTGGAACAACTAAAGGTACATTAGGATCCATTCGAAATTGTGAAGTGTTATCAATATAAACAGCGCCAGCTTTAGCGGCCACAGGCCCCCAAATTTTAGATATATCCGCACCAGGAGAAGCTAAGACAATATCAATACCGTTAAAAACATCTTTAGTCAAAGGAACATACTTAATACCATCTAATTGACCGCCAGCACCAGAAGGTGATATTAAAACTAATTGATTCACAGGAAACTTACGTTCCTTGACAATACGATACATGCATTGCCCAACAGCACCACGAATACCTAAAATAGCGACATCATACTTTTTCATCTTATAACCCTTTCACAACCAAATCGCCGACTTCTGTAGTCGAATAACCCATTTTCCCTGCGGCTAAATCCTTCAATTTTGTTCGAACAATATCTTTAACTGAGTTTTCAATGGCGTCCCCCGCCTTCATTTCACCTATTTGGCGAAGCAACATAGCACCAGCACAAACGGCAGCTAAAGGATTGATAATATTTTGTCCTGTATATTTGGGCGCTGACCCACCGATCGGTTCAAACATGGAAACGCCATTAGGATTAATATTCCCTCCTGCTGCAATCCCCATACCTCCTTGAATCATCGCACCTAAATCTGTGATAATATCCCCAAACATATTGTCGGTCACAATCACATCAAACCATTCTGGATTCTTCACAAACCACATGGTTGTTGCATCAACGTGCGCATAATCTGTTGCAACATCAGGATATTCTAGAGCCACTTCATAAAATGTACGAGACCATAGATCAAAGGCAAAGGTCAAAACATTAGTTTTGCCACAAAGGGTTAACTTCTTAACCTTTTTTTGACTAAAATTTCTTGTATACTCAAACGCATAACGGATACAGCGTTCAATTCCAAAGCGTGTATTGATACTCTCTTGAACAGCTACTTCCTGAGGAGTATTCTTAAATAAACTACCACCCGCCCCAGCATAAAGACCTTCTGAATTCTCACGGACAACTGTAAAATTTATATCTTCAGGTTTCTTATTTTTCAAAGGACAATAACGTTCATCATACAAAGCTACAGGACGAAGGTTAATATACTGATCCAGATCAAAGCGAAGCTTAAGAAGAATGCCTTTTTCTAAGATTCCGGGTTTTACATCGGGATGACCGATAGCGCCAAGAAAGATAGAATCAAACTTCTTAAGATCAGAAATTGCAGATTCAGGTAAAACTTCCTTGGTTTTAAGATACCGCTCACCACCAAAATCAAAATTATGAGTATCTAGTTTAAACCCAAACTTTGATGAAGCCGCCTGCATAACCTTAAGACCTTCTCTAACAACTTCGGGTCCTGTACCATCACCTGGGATAATAGCTATTTTATAAGTTTTCATATTTATTCCCTGCCTACCGGCAGGCAGGCTTAAATCGTTTATAAAATAATTCTCTTATTCTTTAAATCGCTTTACAACCAATGCCGCATTATGCCCACCAAAACCTAATGAATTAGATAACGCAATCTCAACTGGAACCTTACGAGCATGATTTGGAACATAATCTAAATCACAGTTAGGATCCGGAGTTTGATAATTGATCGTCGGATGCACTATCTGATCACGGATAGACATGATACATG
>JBAXBI010000137.1:0-4354 GCA_037142055.1 Candidatus Omnitrophota bacterium
ACGTGTGCCAGAAGCTGTACATGTAATCAGGTCTATGAAAACAAGAGCTTTTGGGCAATTTTTGGTTGTATTAAATACTTTTGTATTGGAATTAAATCGTATTCCTTCTAAAACAAAGGTCGATTTAAAAGTTATTACAACAACAGCTCAAGCTTTAAATGAAAGCCGTCCTACATTTCCTTTTGCTGAGGTGACAGGAATAGTTGTAGGTGTGGCTCAAAAGGCTGCAGCCAATGGATCAGACATTAGACCTGTGGTTATCAAAACTGTAGATGGATTTTTACAGGGTATTCGTCAGCGTCGTCTAGATCGTGTAAATCAGTTGGCGGCTAGTATTCTAGATAAGGATAATATTTTAACTCATTGTAATGTCTCTGGCGAATTGGCCATGGCGTGCGCTATTGCCAAGGAGAGTGGTAAAAATATTCGTGTATTTGCCACTGAAACACGTCCCTATCTACAAGGAGCTAAACTAACCGTTTGGGAGCTTCATCAGGCAGGAATCTCTGTGACCTTGGTGGCCGATAACTCAATAGCTTCCTTGATGTCTGAGGGGATGGTCAATAAAGTAATTATTGGCTCTGATCGATCTGCAGCTAATGGGGATATTGCCAATAAGGTTGGCAGTTATCAAATAGCTGTTTTAGCCAAGGAGTTTGGGATTCCTTTATTTGCCTTAACGCAGCCATCGAACAAGGTAGCAACAGGAAAAGATATGCCTATTGAACAACGCTCGGGTCAAGAAGTTCTTCTTTACGAGCGTAAACGTCTTTTCCCATCGGGGGTCGAGGCGTATTATCCGGGGTTTGATGTTGTTCCTCATGAACTTATAAAGAAAGCGATAACCATCCATGCTGGAATTTAAAGAAAATACAATTGTTTTACTTCAGGGCGTATTAACCCCTGGGGCACTAGCCAAAATTAAGTATAAGACTTCTCGTATAGTTATCTGTGAAGGACGGCCTAGTCTTAGAGCAGGGGAACATAATAGTCGATACTTCCTTGATTGGAAGGTCACTCCTATTATTATTTGCGATAACATGGCTGGCTTTTTGTTTTTTAAGAATTATGTAAAGGAAGTCGTTCTAGCCTGTCAGTATGCGGATAATACTGGAGCTTTGTGTGACACAGGGGCATTAATTCTAGCGGTGTTAGCAAAGAAACATAAAGTTCCTCTTCGTTTGTTAGATGCCGAAGATAAAAAGCATTTCTTAGGCAATCCAAAAGACTTGTTAAATTTAAAAGGTTTACCGACAGCATACGCAAAAACTTTTGCCTACGTGCCTTTAGTAGAATGGGTGCCGGCTAAATATTTGAAGTAAATTTATGTGTCATTGCGAGCGAACGATAGTGAGCGAAGCAATCTTTCCAACGAGATTTAAATAGATTGCTTCGTCGTCGCTTAAAACGCTCCTTCTCGCAATAACACGAGGATAGAGAAAAATGAACATAGAATTTCTTAAAAATGAAATCAGTCGTATCGGAAAATTGCTTTGGGATAAGAACCTGGCAACGGGTTTTAACGGCAATATTAGCGCTCGTTTGGATGCCCACACCGTGCTTATTACAGCAACGCAAACATCCTTAGGGTTTCTAAAACCTGAGGCTATTGTTGTTGTTAATTTAGAAGGACAAGTAGTAGGTTCTGGTAAAGCGTCTAGTGAGACGTTCTTGCATACGGCCGTTTATAAACAGTTTCCTCACACTCAGGCTGTCGTGCATACTCATTCAACCTATACTAACGGTTTCTTTTTGAATAATGAACGTTTTACGCCCAAGACATTTGAAGCGAGATTTTATTTAGGGGAAGTCAAATCTATTCCTCAGACAACGCCAACGGTAACGGATATTGCTCCTGTTGTTGAAGAGATGAAGGCCAATAATGTGGTTGTTCTTCGTAATCACGGTGTTGTGGCGATGGGGCCTGATTTATTTCGTGCTTTTGTGTTAATTCAAGAGCTTGAGGAACAGGTGAAGATGGATTTTGTAAGCTTGCATTATCAAAAGAGCATGTCGTTCCCGAATGTTTCTGTCGGGAACCTAGAACATGCAAGCTTTGGATCCCCGAGAAAAACATTTGAGGATGACAAAGTAGTTAAAAGGTACAAACTGTTTTCAAAAGAACAAATCGAAGAGATTGTTAAGACTGTCAATAGCGATACGCAGTTGAAAGAATTAGGAGCAAAGACGGCCATGAATATGACGCTGGCGGTAATTCTCGACGAGACCCAACAGTCCTTTCGGTTTACCTTTGAGAACGGTCAAATCACGCAGGTAGCTCAGGATGCGAACGCAGAGTTTGTGATCAATGCCCCTGAAAATATTTGGCGGGGTGTGTTTAATGGCCAGTTGGACCCGTTTGTGGCAACCACCCAGAAAAAGATGACACTCAAAGGTGATTTTGCCCGGATATCCAAATGGTATGCCCCCTGCAGCCGAATTTTTCAGTTATGGACCAAGGTTGCGGTTGAATAAATTAGGATCATATGATCAAGGTTCGACGAAAATATGTGGCGTTAAAGAAAATGGATAAAGAAGAAGATAATTATGTAAAAGCTTCTTATGCCCAGAGAGTTTTGTTTGTTTGGGAATTAACACAGGAAGTATGGTCTTTAAAGGACAAAAGAAATGTTCAACGAAGATTACAAAGACATATTACGGTTCTTACTCGAAGAAAAGGTTAGGTTCTTGGTGGTTGGTGCTTATGCGCTAGGTGTGCATGGATATCCGCGTGCTACAGGAGATATTGATATTTGGGTTGATGCGGATTTTAAGAATTCAGAAAAAATTCTTAATGTGTTGGTAAGATTTGGTTCTCCGGTAAAAGGTATTTCAAAGGACACCTTTGTAAACAAGGGAGTGGTATTCCAAATTGGTTTGCCTCCGCGCAGGATCGAGCTGATAACAGAAATTGACGGCGTTACTTTTGCGGCTGCTTATAAGAGTAAGAAAATCATACATATCCAGGATTTGAGAGTCCCTTTTATATCTTTGAAAGATTTGATTCGAAACAAGAAGGCAACTGGAAGGCCAAAAGATCTTCTAGATGTTAAACAATTAGAAGAGAAGCATTAGGTCCTGGTGGAATAATATGAATGTTACCACAATACAACAATTTGATTTATTAGTCGAAGGTAAAATATCACCGCCTTTATCGGGGAAGTATTTTGATTGCATTAACCCTTCCAATGGGGAAGTGTTTGCCCGTTTGGCGGATGCAGGCGATATTGATGTTGATGTTGCCATCCAGTCTGCTCGTTTAAGTTTTGATCATGGCCGTTGGTCAAAGATGCCCCTTAGTGAGCGAGGAGTTTTTCTTACAAAGATAGGACAGACCATTCGTCAGAATGCCAAGGAATTAGCTGATCTTGAATGCGCTTGCACTGGGAAAACCATCAAGCATGCAACTTTTATTGACGTTCCAACGGCCGCTGAGACATTTGAATATTTTGGTAGCTTAAAAGAACTTCCTAGTGAAACGATTAAGGTTTCTTCACCTAATTTATCGGTAGTCGAGAGGGAACCTGTGGGAGTTGTGGTTGCTAATATTTCTTGGAATTATCCGTTGATTATGGCAGCTTGGAAGATTGCGCCTATCTTAATGGCGGGTAATACGGCTATCTTACGGCCGTCTGCTACGGCCGCAGCATCAGTGATGGCCCTAGCAAAGATTATCGCCCAAGTCGGGCTACCAAAGGGAGTATTAAATATTATCTCTTCATTCTCAACCAATGTAGGTCGCCAGCTGGTTGCTTCCGCTCAGGTGGATATGGTTTCCTTTACAGGATCGACCAAGTCAGGCCAAGAGGTGATGGGTGCGGCAGCTAAAAATGTTAAGAAGCTGGTTTTGGAGCTCGGAGGTAAATCTCCGAATATCGTATTTGCCGATTGTGATATGGATGCTGCCATCGGCGGGACGCTGTCAGCAATTTTTATGAACCAAGGCCAGATGTGTACTGCTGGTTCTCGTCTTCTTGTCGAGGATAAGATCTATAAGGAATTTACAGAAAAGTTAGTGTCCCGTGCTAAGACTCTAAAGATTGGCCCGGCTGATAGCTTTGAAACGGAGTTTGGACCGCTGGCAAGCGTTGCTCATCGAGATAGTGTGTTAAAATTTATTAAAATAGGAATTAATGAGAAGGCCAAGCTCGCCTGCGGCGGGAAGATTCCTGAAGGACTTAATCCTAAGGGAGCTTATTTAGAGCCAACGATATTTGTGGATGTGCGCAACGACATGACAATTGCTCAAGAAGAGATCTTTGGCCCTGTGCTTTGCGTCATTCCTTTTACCAATGTTGAACAGGCCGTTCATATCGCTAATGACTCAAAGTATGGATTAGCCGCCATGATCTGG